>NZ_DGMV01000027.1:63332-71145 GCF_002388575.1 Marinimicrobium sp. UBA4509 | reverse complement strand
ATTTGCTGTCAGTCACCCGCATGCCACCGACAAACTCGGATTCGATGTTGAGCTGCTTGAGCAGGTCGCCAATCTGGGGCCCGCCGCCATGGACCACGATGGGGTTCATGCCCACCAGTTTCATCAGCACGATATCCCGGGCAAAACTGTTCTGCAGTTCTTCGTCCACCATGGCGTTGCCGCCAAATTTGATCACAATGGTCTTGCCGGTAAAGCGCTGAATGTAGGGCAGCGCCTCGGTCAGTACCTGAGCCACGTTCATGGCCTGGGTGCGGTTCAGTGACATAGCGGGGTCCGTTGTTTAAAAGTACCTTGTTGAGGGTACGTTGGTTAAAAGTCGATCTGGAGCTGACTGTCGATTTTCAACAGCTCGCGTTTAAACAGTTGCTGAATTTTATTCAGCGCTTCCTCGGTTTCGCCTTCAAAGCGCAGGGTCAGGGCCGCGGAGGTGTTCGAGGCTCTGACCAACCCCCAGCCTTTGGCAAAGTCCACCCGCAGCCCGTCAATGGTGCTCGGCTTGCCGCTCTGGAAGTCGCCCTCGGCAATCAACCGGTCCACCAGGGCGAATTTCTGGTCGTCCTGCACCGGAATTTTCAGCTCCGGGGTGGAGGGCAGAATCGGAAAGGCGGCGAAGATATCGTCTATGGGTTGATCGCGCAAGGTGATGATTTCCAGCAGACGCGCCAGGGTGTATAAACCGTCATCGAACCCGTACCAGCGGTCCTTGATGAAAATGTGGCCGGAATACTCACCGCCGATCAGCGCCCCGGTTTCGATCATTTTCGATTTCATGTGGGAGTGGCCGGTTTTCCACATGATCGGCCGACCGCCATAACTGGTCACCAGCTGGTTCAGCTGGCGGGAGCACTTCACATCGAACAGCACATCGGCCCCGGGGTTGCGTCCGAGCACGTCGCGGGCAAAGAGCATCAACAGTTGATCCGGCCAGATGATCCGCCCCTGGGGGGTGACCACAATCAGGCGATCGCCGTCGCCATCGAGGGCCGCGCCGAGATCGGCACCGACTTCCTGTACCTTGGCAATAAGGTCCTGAAGGTTGGCTTCCTGAGTCGGGTCCGGGTCGTGATTGGGGAAGGTGCCGTCCAGGTCGCAGTACAGCGGTGTCACATCGCAGCCCAGCTCTTCGAACAGCCGGGGCGCCACCACACCGGGGACCGCGTTGCCCGCGTCGATCACCAGCGACACGGCACCGACCAGCGCGACGTCGGAGAAAATGCGTTCGATATAGTCGGTGATGATGTCGTGGCTGCGGGTCTCCCCTTCGCCCTGGTGGTAGTGCTGGCGCTGAATCCGCGAGCGTACATCCAGTACCGCATCATCGGCCAGGGTGACCCCGTTGATGATCATTTTGAAACCGTTGTAGCTACCGGGGTTATGGCTGGCGGTGACCATGACGCCGCTGCTGGTTTCGCTCAGGTGATGGGTGGCGAAGTACATCAGGGGGGTGGGTACTGTGCCCAGATCAATCACGTTGCAACCGGTGCTGGCAATCCCGCTGCGCAGGGCTTCGGCCAATACCGGGCTGTGCGTCCGGCCGTCCCGGGCGAGCACCATATCGGTTTCGCCGTGATCCAGCGCCTCGCTGCCCAGCGCCCGCCCGATATGCTCGGCCAGCTCCGGGGTGATTTCGGTATCGGCCAGGCCACGAATGTCGTAGGAGCGGAAAATCCCCTCGGGGATGGTCGGGCCTGACTGGCCCGCCTGGGTCGCGTCGGCGGCGGCCGTTTTGGTGGGTGCCTGGTCCAGGGCGAGAATGTCTTCGTCCTCGTCGCTGACATCCAGGTCCAGAATGTCCTGGTTCTGGTACAGCGTGTTGATCATGCCGATTTCTTCTTCGCCGTGCTCGTCTTGCGCGTCGGCGTTTTTGCCGCCCGAGCGCGCGGCGCCGGGCACCTGAATGGGACGGGCGCTCTGGCGCTGTCGGCGCTCAATCATATGGCCACTGAACCAGGCCAGCAGCAATCCGCCGATGGTGGTGGTGGACAGGACCAGCAGCCAGAGCGTCGGAAGCTCGCGGGTCTGGGCCACCAGCTCGGGCGAGGCCGTGAAGCTCAGGCGCCAGTGGCTATTGGGGATGGCGACGGAGTGCTTGGCGCCGCCTTCCCCCTGACCGCTCAGGTAGACCGCCAGGGGATTGCTGCCCGGAATCTGTTGGTGCAGCTCGGTGCGCCCCAGGCTTTTACTGGCGGCATCCAGTAGCGAGCGCCAGCCGGTGTCATTGAGTGTGACCAGGAGGGTTCCCTCCACAGGCTCGTCGGCGGACGGCGGAATGGGTTCAATGACATGCAACTGCCATTGTTGATCCACTTTGGCCAGCTCCGGGAGGTGATTGTCACGGCGCTCCGCCCGGCGGATCAGATCGAGCTCGGCAAATCGGATGGGGGCGGGGTGGTCGCGTTCGACCCGAGCGCTGCCCGCCGGAATCAGGCGCGCGGCAATGCTATGCTCAATGCGCGCGGCAATCGCTTCTGCCGCTGACTGTCGGACCTCCGTCGAGCCCTGAAGCGCCTCAGCGGTGGCCGGTTCTGCCGCCAGTGCCGCCACGCGTTGCCGCAGCTCCCGAATATAATCCTGCAGTGGCTGCGCACGTTGCTCGGCCTGAGCCTCCACTGCCGCCTCCAGGCGACGATCCTGAACATCTGTTACCAGAATGCCGTACAGCCAGTAACCCAGCAGGCCGTTCAGCACGAGTACCCCCAGCACCAGAGCGCCAATCAGCTTCTGGCGCGCCAGACGTGCCTGCTTTTGTCGTTGTTCCTTGGAAGTTCGGTTCGCCACGGTATCGGATTCCCGTTGTCGGTCTCTGGAATGGTTGTCGTCAGTCAGCGGGTATAGCGGCTGAGCTCAGCGATCAGGGCGCGGGCCAGCCGGGTTTTGCTCATCGGGCCCAGGGCCAGCTCACGCTCGGCATCGATCAGGGTGACCGCGTTGTCATCACTGTTGAAGCCCAGCCCCTCGCGGCTGATGTCATTGGCAATGATCGCATCCAGCCCCTTGCGCTCCCGTTTGCCGCGGGCGTATTCGAGCAGCTGTTCGCTCTCGGCGGCAAAGCCTATGGTGATGGGCCGGTTTTCTATCTGGGCAACGGCGGCAATAATGTCCGGGTTTTTGGTCAGCGTAATCTGCAGTGTGTCCTCATTGCCTTTTTTCATTTTCTGCGGCTGATAGTCGGCCGGGCGGTAATCCGCCACGGCGGCCGCACCGATAAACAGATCGCACTGAGGTGCCTGCGCCAGGCTGGCCTCAAGCATCTTGAGGGCGCTGGTCACGTCGATACGGGTGACGCGCTCGGGGGTCGGCAACCCGGTGGGGCCACTGATCAGTGTCACCCGGGCGCCTGCTTCAACAGCCGCTTCGGCTAAAGCGTAGCCCATTTTGCCAGAGCTGTGGTTGCTCAGGTAGCGCACCGGGTCGATGGCTTCCCGGGTGGGGCCGGCGGTGATCACCACGTGGCGACCCGCCAGCTGCCCGGTGGCAAACTGGGCCGCCATGGCCTCCGCCAGCGTGTCGGGTTCGAGCATCCGGCCGGGGCCGACTTCACCACAGGCCTGGCTGCCGTCGCCGGGCCCGAGCAAGTGAATACCGCGCCCTTTTAGGGTCTCCAGATTCGCCTGCGTCGCCGGATTCTGCCACATGCCCTGATTCATGGCCGGTGCCAGAACGATGGGCTCCCGGGTCGCCAGGCAGAGGGTGGTCAGCAGGTCATCGCCCCGCCCCTCGGCCAGGCGAGACATGAAGTTGGCGCTGGCTGGCGCCACCAGAATCCGGTCCGCCCAGCGGGCCAGCTCAATATGCCCCATGGCCGCCTCGGCCGCCGGATCGAGCAGATCGGTATGTACCGGGTTGCCCGACAGTGCCTGAAAGGTCAGCGGGGTCATGAACTCGCGCGCCGAAGCGGTCATTACCACGCGCACATCCGCGCCCCGCTCCTTGAGGCGGCGCACCAGTTCGGCACTCTTATAGGCGGCGATGCCGCCGGTGACACCTAACAGAATACGTTTGTTGGTCAGTGAGCTCATGGCGATCCGGTCTGTGGAGGTCTGACAGCTTGACTTGAACCGGCTAAGATACCATTCTCTAGCCCCGAATCACTAGGACGACGCGTTTCCAGCCGGTTTCAAGACCAGACGTTTCAAGACAGGGAGTCACATCATGTCCATTGCCCAATGGCCCGAGGCCGAACGCCCCCGGGAAAAACTGCTCAGCCGCGGCCCCGCCGCCCTCTCCGACGCCGAACTGCTGGCCATCTTTCTTCGTACCGGCTGCGCCGGCAAATCCGCTGTGGACCTGGCGCGGGAGCTCTTGGCCGAATTCGGTGGCCTGCGCCCGTTATTGGAGGCCTCGCAGGCCGCGTTCTGCCGGGGGCAGGGCCTGGGCAGCGCCAAGTTCGCCCAGTTACAGGCCGTACTGGAAATGGCGCGCCGCCATTTATCCGCCAGCCTGGAGGCGGGCGATTCCCTGACCAGCCCGGATCTGGTCCGCCAGTACCTCAGCGCCCAGCTTCGCCATCGCCCGCACGAGGTGTTCGCGGTGCTGTTTCTGGACAACCAGCACCGACTCCGGGCCTTTGATGAGTTGTTTCAGGGCACGATTGATGGCGCAAGTGTTTACCCGAGAGAGGTGGTAAAGCGAGCACTTACTCACAATGCGGCCGCGGTGATTCTGGCTCACAACCACCCCTCTGGCGTGGCGGAGCCGAGCCAGGCGGACCGCCGGATCACCGAGCGCTTGCGGGAGGCGCTGGATCTGGTGGGGGTGCGAGTATTGGACCACATGGTGGTCGGTGACGGTGAAGTCGTCTCGTTCGCCGAGCGCGGTTGGTTGTGAAGAATGGCACTGAGGTCCGGTGTCGGGTGTACTGTTTCTGGACCGTAGAGCGGGGACCCGCGATCCGAGCCTACAGGGACGTATGTACGGCGTGTTCAGAAACAGTACACCCGACACCGGACCGGACGTGAAGCCCACTCGTAGGTGTTGACTAAAAAATCACCAAAATCGGGAGAAAACATTGCTATTGCTCGTCGGTTTTGGTATAAAACGCGCCCTTATGCGGCTGGGTAGCCGGCCATAGCGCCAGGAGCCGCCCCCGGACCTCGTGTCCCCGGGCCGCAAATTGATCGAATCAGGCTACAAAAACACCCCGTGCTGGGCTGTGGTGTGGCAGCAACCAACCCGCAGCGCAGCGCGCTGAATACGACGAGGCAAGACCATGTCCAAGGTATGTCAGGTAACCGGCAAGCGTCCCGTTACTGGAAACAATGTATCTCACGCAAAAAACCACACCAAGCGTCGTTTTTTGCCCAACCTGCATTCTCACCGTTTTTGGGTGGAATCCGAGAAGCGTTTTGTGAAGCTGAAGGTTTCCTCCAAAGGTATGCGTGTAATCGACAAGCGCGGCATTGACGCCGTACTGACCGATCTGCGCGCTCGCGGCGAACAAGTTTAAAGGAGAACTCCCATGCGCGATAAGATTCGTTTGAACTCCACCGCGGGCACCGGTCACTTCTACACCACCGACAAGAACAAGCGGAACATGCCCGAGAAAATGGAAATCAAAAAGTTCGACCCCGTTGCCCGCAAGCACGTGGTCTACAAAGAAGGCAAAATCAAGTAAGCGATTTTGTGCTTCGTTCCGATCAGAACCCGGCCCCTGTGCCGGGTTCTGTCGTTTCAGGGGTAGGAATTGCGCCACTGAAACGTGAATCCGGTTCGAAAATCGTCCCCCGACCGTTGATCCCCCGCGCCGCTGTGCGATACTTCCCGCCAAGTGACAATGACCGATAACGCCCACCTCAGGGAGCTGCTTATGAAAACCGCTTGGAGTATTGGCGCCGCACTGGTGCTGTTGGCCGTCCCCGCGCTTGCGGATAACCACCGGGGTTTCTATGCCGGTATTGGTGGCGGGGTGGTCACCGGAGACGCCCGCACCCCCTACGATGAAGCCGAGATGCCGGTGGTCGAATTTTCGGCGGGATACAAGTACAACGGCCTGTTGGGGCTCGAGGCTCGACTGGGTGCGGGACTGAAGGACGACCGGGACATCAGCTCGGATTATTTTCTGGCTGAGCAGGCAACCGATGCCAGCCTGAGCGAGATCGAACGCGAGGTAAAGACCTACTCGGCCCTGTACTACCGCCCGGAAATCACCAATGAGGTAGCTCGGCTGTATGGATTGCTGGGCTACGCAGAGCTGGATACCCAGGTAACGCGCTGGCAGGGCAATACCGGCACCCAGGCCGACGACTCTCTGTCGGGCACATCCTATGGCATTGGTATGGGCTGGTTTGTGAACAAGCGGTTGAACTTCAATATCGAATATCGCCAGTTGGTCAAAACCGATGACTACCGTTTTGAAACCTACACCTTGCAATGGGATTATCGTTTCTGAGGTCGGTGATCGGACGTCGGCAGGGGCAGCATGCTTGATCAGGGTTCCAGTCAGCAACAGCTCGCCGAGGTGTATCAGCGGGAGTCGCGCCGGGTACTGGCCACGCTGATCCGGCTGCTGGGGAGCTTTGATCTGGCCGAGGAGGCGCTGCATGACGCCTTCATGGTGGCGGCGACCCAGTGGCCCAGTGAGGGGGTTCCCGATAACCCGCGCGCCTGGTTGGTGTCCACGGGTCGTTTCAAGGCGATTGATCAGCTGCGCCGACGGGCCCGCTTTGACGAGTCTCAGCAGGCGATTGCCGATTCCCTGTATCAGCAGACCGAGCGCGACCTGCTTACCGATGATGATCGGATTGAAGACGACCGCCTGCGCCTGATCTTTACCTGTTGTCACCCCAGTCTGTCCCCCGACGCCCAGATCGCCTTAACCCTGCGGGAGGTCTGTGACCTGAGCACGGAGGAGATCGTCGGCCTGTACGACCTGTTGCTGCAGGTGTCGCCCTCGCCCGTGGTGGCGCTGAACCGGGCCGCCGCCGTTGCCATGCGCGACGGCTGGGCGGCGGGCCTGGCATTGATGGACCAGTTGCATGATCAGGGTGCGCTGGCGGGCTACCACCTGTTGCCCGCCGCCCGGGCGCACCTGTTGGCGAAACTGGGGCGCGACCGGGAGGCCTGGGAGGCCTATGGCGAGGCCCTGGCGCTGGTTCAACAGGAGCCGGAGCGACGCTATCTCCAGGGGCGTCTGAAGGCACTGCAATAACAACAGCCGGGGTTTCGGAGTGGAGCGTTCACCCGGTGTCGAATTCACCGGGCCGGAAACGACTGATTACTGGTAGCTGAACGGTGCCCGACGGTGTAACCACGCGGGTTGCCACCTAACGTCTAGCCCTGAAAATGGAAACGTCCCATGAAATACCTTTGTCTTGTGTACAGTGATGAACAGGATCTCCACGGTCTGCCCGACAGCCCGGAAGATACCGAGTGCCACGCCTACGCCCAGAGCCTCGCCGAGCGTGGTCATATGTTGGCCGGCGAGGCGCTGGAGCCGGTTGCTACTGCGACCACCGTGCGGGTACGTGGCGGGCAGGTGAGTATTACCGACGGGCCCTTTGCTGAAACCAAAGAACAGTTGGCGGGTTTTTACATGATCGACGCCAAGGATCTCAATGAAGCGATCACCATCGCCGCCGGTATTCCTCCGGCGCGGGTGGGCAGCGTTGAGGTGCGTCCGATTCGCCAGCTTCAGGTCTAGCGCGCTCTTCCGCGCGCCATGGCAGTCAGCGCGCCATGGCAGTATCCGGTTCGTACTGTTCGGCAATGGCCCGGCTGGTCGAGGCAATTCGGTGCTTGAGCTCTGCGGGGCCGAGCACCCGCGCGTCCGGTAAAAAACACATGACACGGCGGT
>NZ_DGMV01000027.1:49019-63259 GCF_002388575.1 Marinimicrobium sp. UBA4509 | reverse complement strand
CACATGACACGGCGGGTCGCGGTGTCCAGGTCGCTGGCGCGGAAGCCCGCCACCACCGATCCATCGGGGCGCTCTTCGAAGCTTTCCCAGCAGCAGCGGTAATCCTGCGCCACGCTGGCGGTGTCAGCGGAGAAAAACAGCCGCACTTCGTAGGACGACTGGCCTTCAAAGTGCTCGTCCAGGTACTGAGCCGGGTCAAATTCGGGTGGCTTGTTGAACGTCTCGGTGAGCCGCTCCATCGCTTGAATCCGGTCGACCCGAAAGGACCTCATGGCCTGGCGCAACCGGCAATAGGCGATGCAATACTGTTGGCCCCAACTGTAGACCAGGACATAGGGCTCGATGGTTCGCCATTGAGGGGCGGGCTGTTGTTTGCCCTGATACAGAACCCGCACCTGAAAACCCTGCCGAACGGCCTGGTAGAGAGTCTCCAGTTGTTCCATATCGAGATTGGGGTTGATCCGCGGAATGCCCTGGGTGATGAGGTTGCCACGAGCCCAGGCGATTTCTTGCAGTTGTTCTTCCGGCAGGACGTTTTCGATTTTGGTCATGGCGCTCAATGCCGCCCCCCGGAACAGCTTGCCCCACACGTACTCGATCAGTCCGGTCCCCAGGTGTACCGCCACGGCTTCTTCCGGCGAGAGCATCAGTGGTGGCATGCGGTAGCCGCGCACCAGGGAATAGCCACCCTGGGCACCGCGCTCGGCGTACACCGGAATACCCATATCCTCGAGCATAACGATATAGCGCTGCACGGTGCGCGCCGAAACATCCAGTGCTTCGGCCAGCTGTGAGGCCGAACTGTTGGGGTGGCGCTGCAGATAAGCAATCAGATTGAACAGGCGTGTCGCGGTATTCGCCATGGGGCTGACCCCTCGGTGTTGGTTCGTTGCCATTGTCGGGGCGATGTACGTCAAATAATGTCGTATTTGTCCGGTAAATTCCATGGTCTGTCGATATTGGGGGTGTGCAGTCGACCGTATCGGTGAGGAGATTGCGAGCACGCTGACGCTCTGTCCGTTCTTCCCGAAGCCGAATCCGGTGCAGCGGGTTAGCGCGTCAGACAGGAAAAGGTTTATTCCGGTGACAATGATGGGGACAGATTCATGACAGGTATGCATTCATTCAAAGCGCCCGCTACGGCCGTTCCCGGACTTCTGGGAGTGGAGTCGCTGTCAGGATTTCGGCTGGTGGGGCTGAGGCGAAAAATCCAGGGATTACCATCGACCGCGATTCCGGGGTTCTGGGAGAAGTTTTCGCCCTACCGGGGCTGGATTCCGGATCAGACCGATAAACACAGTTATGGCGTGTTATTACCCGCCGCCGACTCGCCGGATGGTTTCGACTATATGACCGCGGTGGAAGTGCCCGGTTTCCAGAGAATCAATGATGACTGGGATCGCCTGACGGTGCCGGCGCAGCGCTATGCGGTGTTTCTGCACCGGGATCATGTGTCGGAGTTGCGCCCGGCCCTGCACACCATTTTTGCCCATAGCCTGCCGGGGCTCAATTTAAGCCCCCAGCGTCGCAATGGCCCCCTGCTCCTGGAACGCTATGGCGCCGAGTTTGATTTTCGCACTGGGTGGGGCGGTATCCAGATCTGGGTGCCCCTGCAGGAAGAGGTGGTCGGGGCGTAGTTCTGGCCGGCGTTACCCCGTACACTGGCGACTTTCCAGGGAAACCATCAGGAGTACTTGTGCAACCGATAATCTCAGTTCAGGGCCTGAGCAAGGTATACGGATCGGGCTTTCAGGCGCTGACGGATGTCAGCCTGGACATCAACCCCGGCGAAATATTCGCGTTACTCGGGCCCAATGGCGCCGGTAAAACCACGCTGATCAGCATCATCTGTGGCATCGTCAATCCGACCAGCGGTCGAGTGTTGGCCGATGGCCACGACACTGTGAAAGAGTATCGGGCGGCCCGTCAGAAAATAGGCCTGGTGCCGCAAGAATTGGCCGTGAATATTTTTGAAACCGTATGGAGCACGGTCAGATTCAGCCGGGGCCTGTTTGGCAAGCCACCCAATGATGCGTTCCTGGAGCAGCTGCTGAAAGATCTGTCGCTGTGGGATAAAAAAGACAGCCGGATCATGGCGCTCTCCGGTGGCATGAAGCGTCGGGTTCTGATCGCCAAGGCCCTGGCCTATGAGCCGCGCATTCTGTTTCTCGATGAGCCCACCGCCGGTGTGGACGTCGAGTTGCGCCGGGATATGTGGCGGATGATCCGTCAACTGCGCGACAGCGGCGTAACGATCATTCTCACCACCCACTATATTGAAGAGGCCGAAGATATGGCCGATCGGGTGGGGGTCATTCAGCGCGGCGAGATCATCCTGGTGGATGAAAAAGCCGCGTTGATGCAGAAGCTCGGACAGAAACAGCTGACCCTTCAGCTCAGTGAACCCCTGGATCAGGTGCCGACCGCTCTGCCCGCGGAACAGACCACCTTGTCCGATGATGGTTATCAACTGACGTATACCTACGATGCGCAGGGTGATCCGGTGGCGGTTGCCCGGCTGTTACGGCAACTGGCCGAACTCAATATTGATTATCGGGACCTGCACACGTCCCAGAGCTCACTGGAAGATATTTTTGTCAGCCTCGTGGAGGAGCGCGCATGAACGGGTATGCGATTCGGGCGATCTATCTGTTTGAACTGGCGCGGGCCTGGCGCACCCTCATGCAGAGTATTGCCTCGCCGGTGTTGTCCACCTCGCTTTACTTTGTGGTATTCGGGGCTGCGATCGGCTCGCGCATGGTAGAGATCGACGGCGTCAGCTACGGTGCCTACATCATTCCGGGGCTGATCATGCTGACGGTGTTGAACGAAAGCACCTCCAACGCATCGTTCGGTATTTATATGCCGAAGTTCACCGGCACCATCTACGAGATACTGTCCGCCCCGGTTTCCGCTCTTGAGATTGTCATTGGTTATGTGGGCGCGGCGGCCACCAAGTCCATCATCCTGGGGCTGATCATCCTGCTGACCGCGAGGGTGTTTGTGGACTACTCCATCGAGCATCCCTTCTGGATGTTGGCGTTTCTGATTCTGACATCGCTGAGCTTCAGCCTGCTGGGTTTTATCATTGGCGTGGTGGCGGAGAGTTTTGAGCAGTTGCAGATCGTACCCATGATGGTGATCACGCCATTGGCGTTCCTGGGGGGCAGTTTCTATTCCATCAATATGCTGCCTCCTCTTTGGCAGACCATTACCCTGTTCAATCCGGTCGTGTACCTGGTCAGCGGTTTTCGCTGGAGTTTTTATGGCGTGTCCGATGTGGGAGTCGGGCTGAGTCTCACCATGATTCTGGTGTTTATGCTGCTCTGTCTCGGGGTCATCGCGTGGCTCTTCAAAACCGGCTATAAAATCAAGCCATGATGAGGGTGGCGGCGATCGTTCGACGGTGCCCATCTCGGAGGTTGTCGCGCCAAACCACAAAAATCGGGGTTTCAAGCAGGAAAGCCGAAGATTTTTTCCGTTTTATTCAATTTTTTAATTATAGAACGGATGTTTTTATCGCAAAATGGTCTTGAAATGGCGACCTGATTCCTTGTTTTCTTAGCAGGAAAAGAAATGTCAAGAGTGTCTTTATATAACAGTTCACATTTTTGAGGCGCCGCCGCCCGATGGTTTACCGGTAAAAGTGCGACGCGGTTCCCCTGTCCGTAAGCAACATCCAAACTCCCGGTTATACCCCTGTTTATTAAAACGACGATCTGGGCCTGTGTCCTTCCGGGTGCGGACTTTCATCACATGAGCGATGCTAATTGGTTAGCAGCTCAACCTATTTTACGCTGTGGTTGATCACTCGCTATCAATGCATATCGCCCCGCAAAGATTTCTGAAATTGTGAACTCCTTCCGTCGATTGACAGACGAAAAATGATCCCTATTCTTGCCACCAACGCGAATGGCTCCCGGGCCACTCGTTCTCTTTCAAAGCTATTTAACGGTCGGATGGATTCCATTTATGAATAGCTCCATGGGTTGCATCAGTAACTGGGTTATCGCTTCCTTCCGGAGTGCGGAAGGTGACGGCGGGAGTATGTCCGGCCGCACCTGACGCAACGCACCTCGAAAGTGAGCGGTAGCAATCAACACTTTCGAGGTATTCAATGAAATACATTGCTTCTGCGGTATTGGCCGCCGCACTGCTGGCCCCCGCCTATGGCGCGGTGGCTGCCGCGCCGTCAAATTTGGCCCTGGACAAGCCGGTGTCCGCCTCCTCCTCCCAGAACAGAAATCGTGACGCCGAGTTTGCCGTCGATGGCAATGTCGGTACTCGCTGGAGCAGCGATTTTTCCGATGGCAACTGGATCATTGTTGACCTGGAGAGTGTTTACGACATTTCTTCCGTGATACTTCAATGGGAAACGGCCTATCCCGAGCAGTACAATCTTGAGGTTTCGCTGGACGGCAGCAATTGGGAAACCGTCAGCGCCGTAACCAGCAGCAACGGCGGTGTCGACAGTTTCGCCATGACCCGGTCCGCGCGCTATGTTCGTGTCGAAAGCGTCAAGCGTGCCACCAAGTGGGGTGTATCCCTGTGGGAGCTGGAAGTTTACGGTGTTGAGCCCGAGCCCGAGCCCGAGCCCGAAACTGAACCTGAATCCACAACCGATTCCGAAACCACCTCAGGGGACGGCGCGAATCTGGCGTTAAACCAGACGATGTTCGCTTCTTCCTCCGAGAACAGCAGCCGGTTGCCCGAAGAGGCGGTCGACGGCGACATGAATTCGCGTTGGGCCAGTGAGTACGGCGAAGATCAGTGGATCGCCGTGGATCTTGGTGCGACCTATGATCTCTCCTCCCTGGTTCTTCGCTGGGAAGTGGCGCACGCCGAAGCCTACGATATTCAAGTGTCGACGGACGCTAACGACTGGCAGACGGTCCAATCGGTCACGAACAGCGATGGTGGCGAGGACGTTGTTGAGCTGAGCGCAACTGGTCGCTACGTCCGTATTCAGAGCGTGCAGCGCGCTACCCGTTGGGGCATCTCTCTGTGGGAGCTCGAAGTGTATGGAGCAGAACCCTACGTGGCGCCTGAACCGCAACTGGTATCCGAGGGACGCCCGGCAACTGCCTCGTCCACCGAACGGGATGCCTACGCGCCGGAGAATGCCTTTGACGGTAGCGGCAGTACACGTTGGGCCAGTGTTTACGGCGATACCGCCTGGCTGCAGGTTGATCTGGGCGAGGCGCATCAGGTCACCGGGGTTAACCTTGACTGGGAAACAGCGTATTCCAGTGAATACCAGATTCAGACGTCCTACGATGGCCAAAGTTGGACAACGGTCGAGCACATTGTCGATGGCAATGGCGGTACCGATGAGCTCGTCGTCGACGGTCACGGTCGCTATGTACGCATGATGGGCCTGGCCCGGGCGACATCCTGGGGTCACTCACTGTGGGAAATGCAGGTGTTCGGTTATCCGACCGACAGCGCCGACTCACCGTCCGATGGCACCGATGGCTCCACTGATGACGGTACTGGCTCCGAGACCGACACTGGCTCTGATACCGACACCGGCTCTGATACCGACACCGGCTCTGATGATGGCTCCACCGGTGATGGTTCTACCGGCGAGGGAGAACCCACTGAAGAGGAAACGGTAGATACGACGGCACCTACGGCGCCGGGTTCACTGAACGATACCGCGGTTGGCACCTCTTACGTGACCCTGTCCTGGGCGGAATCCAGTGATAACGAGGCGGTGATGAGTTATGAGGTGTATCGCGATGGCGCCCGAATCACGGAACTGTTGGCGCCCGAGACCAGCTACACCGACACGGGCTTGTCCTCAGGAACCACCTATCAGTATTCGGTGCGCGCGGGCGATGCGGCGGGCAATTGGTCCGAAAATAGCACCACGCTGGTGGTCACCACCAACAGTGAGCAGGTTGTGGGTGACGGCGTGGTCCTGGAGTGGACGACGCCGGATCAGCGCGAAAATGGTAGCTACCTGGAGTTGAATGAAATTGGCGGCTATGAGATCCGCTATCAGCAGGGCGCCGGTGGCGAGTCTCAGTCGGTTGTGGTGAACGATGCGTACGCCACGTCTCATGAGCTGAATCTGGAAGACGGAATCTACGAGTTCTCCATTGCTGTCTTTGACGTCAATGGCCTTTACAGTCAGTTTGTACCGATTGATCCGGTTCCATAACGCCTTGCGCTGATGTGAAGCATCTGAAAAAAATTTTGACTTAGCCGGCCTCTGTGCCGGCTTTTTTTGTGTCGGATTAAACCACCTTCCCTACAGCTGTTAGCAAAAATTCAAATAACGGAAAATGTTATTTATTAAGAAACAGTTGCACTCAATCCCGCCATTTTTGATTGAAACGACAATGCTTATGTGATCCATACCCCGCCTCGACGTTGACATTTTTGATTCGTGACACAGAACACGCTATTGCGCGCCACGATCGCGTTTTCAGGATTGTCTTATGGTCAAAAAGTACTTTAGGGTGTCGCCGGATCGGAGACAAAACGCGTTGCAAAGCATTCGATAAAGAGACGCGTTCGGTCACCGAAAATCATAAAACAATAAAACGCGCCGCCGTCTGGGACGACAATCGGCGCGACCGGTTCACGCTTGGGTAACGTTGAAAGCAATTTAGACCCGAACGTTTCAAACACTCGGGTTTTAACGTTGCTCCATTTCATAAAAGAAAGAGGCAAGAACCATGAACGCTATCAAGAAAACCCTCGCGTGCGCCGCTTTGGGTGCCAGTGCCCTGTCGGCTGCAATCGGTGTACAGGCAGGATTTCAGGTATCGGGAACCCAACTGCTGGATGGCAATGGCAATCCGTTCATCATGCGCGGAGTGAACCACCCTCACACCTGGTTTACCGGTCGCACCGAGCAGGCGCTGTCCGACATCGCCAGCGTCAATGCCAACACCGTCCGTATAGTGTTGTCCGATGGCCAGCAGTGGACGCGCAACAGTGCCGCCGATGTGGCGCAGGTGATTGAATGGTGTAAAGACAACGAGCTGATTGCGGTACTGGAGGTGCATGACGCCACCGGTTATGGCGAGCAGGACAGTGCGGGAACGCTGGAAAATGTTGTCGACTATTGGCTCGACATCGCTCCGGTACTTGAGGGGCAGGAAGATTACGTCATCATCAATATCGCCAACGAGCCATTTGGAAACGGGGTGGCCGCGAGTACCTGGGTGGATCAGCATGTCGACGCTATCCAGCGCCTGCGCGAAGCCGGCCTGACCCACACACTGCTGGTGGATGCGGCCAACTGGGGACAGGACTGGCAGGGTGTGATGCGCGATAACGCCTCCACCGTGGCCGCCGCGGATGAGCGCAATAACACGTTGTTCAGCGTACACATGTACGAGGTGTACCAGGACCGTTCCACTATTGAGAATTATGTGTCCACATTCTTGTCCACCCATAATTTACCGCTGATTGTGGGTGAATTCGGGGCGGATCACTACGGCAATGAGGTTGATGAAGCGTCGGTTCTGTCCGTGGCCGAAGACTATGGCATTGGCTATCTGGGGTGGTCCTGGTCGGGTAACAGCAGCGAGGTTGCCTCGCTGGATATCACGTTGAACTGGGATGTTGACAATCTGTCTTCCTGGGGCGATTTTCTGATCAACAGCAGTAACGGGCTGCGCCAGACGGCCCAGACAGCGACGGTCTACGAAGGTCAAAACTCATCGTCCAGTAGCGACGCCTCTTCAAGTTCCTCATCGTCAAGTTCCAGCGTTTCAAGCAGCAGTTCCAGCAGTCATTCATCGTCCAGCAGCGCACAGCCAGGTGCTGGAGATTGCGAGTATCAGATCACCAATGAATGGAGTTCGGGGTATATCGGTGCCATTCGGTTGACCAACTCCGGTACGCAGCCCGTGGACGGATGGTCAGTGAGCTGGGAGTACAGCGACGGCTCACGTATCACCAACAGTTGGAACGCGAAGCTGTCCGGTAATAACCCCTACTCGGCAGCCAATCTCGACTGGAATGGTGTCCTGCAACCCGGACAGACCATCGAGTTTGGCATTCAGGTCAGCAAGGGGGGCGCGGATGCCCAAGCGCCAAGCCTGTCTGGCCCGCTGTGTGACTGAACGGATTAGTCGGGCGGCGCGGGTTGCAGGGCGTCGCCTGAGCTTGAATTGCGCGGGTCGGTTCGATCGCCCGTGCTTCCTGGCCTGTCAGGGAAACGACAACCATCGGCGAAAGTTCGTCGGCGGACTCACCGGGAGGTGGTGGCATTTGCGACGCAGTACTTAACTTTCCAAGTACGTTTTAAGGAGATCCAATACAATGATAACGACAGTAAAAAAAGGCAGTGGTCTGGCGTTGCTGGGGTTGGCTATTGCCGCCGCCAGTCACGGCGCGTCAGCCGAATGCGCCTACTCGGTCAATAACGAATGGGATAACGGCTACACCGCCGAGGTCACCCTGACCAATGACGGTGCCAGCGCCGTCAGCGGGTGGGATGTGAGTTGGACGTTTGACGCCAACCGCATGACCAACGGCTGGAACGCCCAATTCTCCGGAAGCAATCCCTATACCGCCAGTGATATGGGCTGGAATGGCACGCTCCAGCCGGGGCAGAGTGTCAGCTTCGGTTTTCAGGTGGACAAAAACGGGGGCGCGGCGGAACAGCCGACGTTGGAGGGCGCGCTCTGTGAAGACGGCGGTTCGTCCTCCAGCTCGAGCTCCGAGTCCTCATCGAGTGACAGCAGTGCTTCCTCAAGCAGTGACCCGGGCGGCGCGGGGCAGCAGTGCAACTGGTACGGCACGACTTACTCCCTGTGCGAAACCACCGACAGTGGTTGGGGCTGGGAAAACAATGAAAGCTGTATCGCCCGCAGCACCTGTGAGGCGCAACCGGACCCCTATGGGGTGATCGATGGCGACGGGAGCAGCAGCTCTTCTTCATCGTCGAGCTCTTCCTCATCGAGCAGCGAGTCGTCCAGCTCGGAATCTTCCAGTTCGGACTCCTCCAGCTCTGATTCTTCAAGCAGTGACAGCAGCTCCAGCGAGAGCAGTTCGTCCTCCAGCAGCTCATCTTCCGATGGCGATTACACGCGTGTCGACAACCCATTTGACGGCACCACCCTGTACGTCGATCCGGTCTGGTCTGCAAAAGCACTGGCGGAACCCGGTGGCGAGGCCATTGCCTTTGAAAATACCGCCGTGTGGATGGATCGCATTGGTGCGATCACCGACGGTATCGGCCTGAAAGGTCACCTGGATGAAGCGGTCAATCAGGGCGCGGACACCTTCATGTTTGTGGTGTACAACCTGCCCAATCGCGATTGTGCCGCCTTGGCGTCCAACGGCGAGCTGCGGATTTCGGAGAACGGTTTCGAAATTTATCAGCAGGACTATATCGCCCCGATCGTGCAACTGCTGGGTCAGCCGGAATACAGCGACCTGCACATCGTCGCCATTGTGGAAGTCGACTCCCTGCCCAATCTGGTCACCAACCTGGATGAACCCGACTGTCAGGAAGCGGCCGGACCCGGTGGTTACGAGGATGGCATTCAGTACGCGCTCAATGAGTTGAGCACCCTGCCCAATGTGTATTCCTATGTTGATATTGCCCACAGCGGTTGGCTGGGCTGGAGCGACAACTTCAGCGAGGCCGTTCAGCTTATCGGCAATACCATCAAAGGCACTGACAAAGGTGTGGACAGCATCGCGGGCTTTGTCACCAACTCGGCCAACTACACGCCGCTGGAAGAGCCGTATCTGCCCGACCCCAGCCTGCAGGTGGGTGGTCAGCCGGTTCGCTCCAGTTCCTTCTATGAATGGAACCCCTACTTCGGGGAAATCGAATTCGCGCAGGACTGGCGTCAGGCGATGATCCAACAGGGCTTCCCGAGTGACATCGGTATGTTGATCGACACCGGCCGTAACGGTTGGGGTGGACCGGATCGTCCCACGGGCGTGTCGACCAGCACGGATCTGGATACCTATGTGGATGAGTCGCGCATCGACCGTCGTCACCATCGCGGGAACTGGTGTAACCAGCCCGGTGGTGTGGGCGAGCGTCCCCAAGCCAATCCGGCTCCGGGCCTCGACGCCTATGTCTGGGTGAAACCGCAGGGTGAATCCGACGGTATCTCCGATCCGGATTTCGAGCCAGATCCGAACGATCCGGCCAAGCAGCACGATGGCATGTGTAACCCCAATGAAAACAACGAAGACGCCGGGGTTCCCACCGGAGCATTGCCCAATGCACCGCATGCCGGTCGTTGGTTCCCGGAGGCCTTCGAGCTGTACCTGCAGAACGCCTATCCGCCGCTGGATTGATGTTGTGCGGAAACAGGTGAAATTGACCGGCGGTGTTCCCCCCTTTCGCCGCCGGTCGCACACCACTGCCTTCGGGCGGTGGTGTGCTTCCCGATGTACGAATCGCAATAGAGGCGTCTCGCTTCTGTTTGCCAGCCAACAATCAGCCAGGCTTTGATTGAGCGTTATTGCATGAACAACACATTTTTACGGTCTCAATATTACCCAAGATTTCAGTGTGTGCTCGGCGCGCTGATTCTGGTGCTGACCGGCCTGACGGGCTGTCAGACCACATCCCACTCGTCGGCCACAGCGGCCGGCCAACTGACGTTTGTACAGAAAAAGATGGGCCCGGTGACCCAGTTGCAGCGGGTGTCCCCGACCGGGGAAAGCGGGCCGGTTCTGGTCAGCGAGCGCTGGCGGGATTTACAACCGCACTGGTCGCCGCAGGGAACGCTGGTGTTTATGTCCAACCGTCACGGTCGCGATCAGATTCATCTGGACAAAGATCGCGAACGCTTGCAGATCTTCCTGCTCGAACCCGGCAATGCCGAGCCCGAGCTCATCAGCGACACTGACGACAGTGCGGTATCGCCCCGCTTCAGCCCGAGCGGCGAGGCGGTGGCCTATATTCACGCCCGGCCCGGGAATGCCGCACTGGAAGTGGTCGAGCTCAATGCGCGCGGCGCGACTCCGGTCACTCAGGCCCGGGACATTCTCGACTACGCCTGGGCTCCCGACGGACGTGCTCTTGCGGTGGTGGTGTTTGATCCCGGTCGATCGCGCCTGCAGTTCGTCGCGGCCCCGGGGGAAGACGAGCCGGGCTTTCCGAGTCTGCAGCCTGAACAGAATGGCGCTGTCATTACCGGCGTCAGTTGGTCCCCTGACGGCTCTGCTGTGGCCTACATCGTCAATAGCCCGGATCGCGCCCGCCGGTTATACGTGCATGACCTGGCAAGTGGGGAAAGCCGGCGTTTATCGAATCCGGAGCACCATGTACAGAACCCTGTGCAATGGTCGGCGGACGGTGATGCGCTGCTCTATGCGGCTCTGGTGGATTTTGATTTCCATTACGACGAGGCGCAACGCGAACAGGTATACGAAGGCAGCATGCAGATTTTTCTCAGTGACCGGTCGGGCAATGCCCGTCAGCTCACTCAGGGCGAAGGCCGACATGGGGCGCCGGTGTTTTCCCCGGACGAGCGCCACATCGGATTCTTATACGCCGACACACTCGATGCGCGAATTTTGTCTGTGCGCACGATGGATCTCGAGGGCAAGGAGGTGCGTGAGTTGCATCAGCGCGTCGCCCCCGAGTCGTTACTGCAATGGAACTGAACCGCCAACAATAATCGGAGATAATAATCATGAAGGTAACTGCTTCAAATCGGCAATCGTCACGGTTTACCGTGGCTCGTAACACCCTCGCCAGTGCGGTATTGCTGGCAACGGCTTCTCAGGCATTCGCGGAAGTCGGTAACCCCCGGGTCAATCAGGTGGGCTATCTGCCCAACGGCGAAAAAGTGGCCACCTATGTCAGCGACAGCACGGTAGGCAAAGCCTGGAGTCTGTATCAGAATGGCTCATTGGTCGCCGAGGGCACAACCGTGCCGGTCGGCCAGGATCCGGCGTCCGGTGATCACGTACACCAGCTGGGCTTTTCCGATGTCACGGTGGAAGGTGACGGCTATGTGCTGATGATCGACGGCGATGAGAGCTACCCGTTTTCCATTTCGGCCGACAACTTTACCGGCCCCTTATACGACTCGCTGAAATACTTTTACCACAACCGCAGCGGCATCGAGATCGAAACCCAGTACACCGGCGGTGGCAACACCAGCTACGCGAGCGATGCCCGCTGGGCTCGTCCGGCCGGCCATCTGAATCAGGGCGTCAACCAGGGCGATTACGATGTTCCCTGTTGGGAGGGCACCTGTAACTATTCCCTCGATGTGACCAAAGGCTGGTATGACGCTGGCGATCACGGCAAGTATGTGGTCAATGGCGGCATCTCGGCCTGGAAGCTGCTCAATATGTATGAGCGCGCCCTGCACCTGGGCGGCAACCTGGATCGCTTTGCCGACGGTACGCTGAACATTCCCGAGAGCGGTAACGGCATCCCCGATCTGCTCGACGAAGTGCGCTGGCAAATGGAGTTCCTGCTGTCCATGCAGGTTCCGCAGGGCGAAGCCAAAGCCGGTATGGCGCACCACAAAATGCATGACGTTGGTTGGACCGGTCTGCCGCTGGCGCCGCACGAAGACAGCAGTGCCCGGGCGCTGGTACCGCCGAGTGTGACCGCCACCCTGAACCTGGCGGCAACAGCGGCGCAATGTGCCCGTATCTGGGCCGGCATCGACAGCGAGTTTTCCGATCGTTGCCTGACCGCCGCCGAGCGCGCCTGGGATGCCGCCGAGGCGAATCCGGGGGATGTCTACACCAGCGGTTACGACAACGGTGGCGGCGCCTACGGCGACGACGAGCCCGCCGATGAGTTCTACTGGGCCGCCGCAGAGCTTTACATCACCACGGGTGACAGCCGTTACCTGCCGACGCTGCAGAACTATGAACTGGAGCGTATCGACTGGGGTTGGCCCGATACGGAACTGCCAGGGGTCATGTCCCTTGCCACGGTGCCGTCCGAGCACACCGCCAGCCTGCGCAGCGATGCACGACAGTACATCCAGTCGGTGGCCGACACGCATCTGATCACCATTGCCAACACCGGCTATCGGGTGCCCAATACTGATGAGGAATACTATTGGGGGTCGAACAATGTGATCGCCAACAAGCTGTTCCTGTTGGGGCTGGCCTACGACTTCACCGGAGACGATCAGTATGCTCACGGTGTGGGTTCGGGGATTGATTACCTCTTCGGTCGCAATACCCTGTCGTTCTCGTTTGTCTCCGGGCACGGCGAAGACGCGTTGACCGAACCGCACCACCGGTTCTGGGCCGGCGCCCTTGATGGCAGCTATCCGTGGCTACCGCCCGGTGCATTGGCCGGCGGTCCGAACTACGGCCTGGAGGACGACGTTTCCCGCAATGCCCTGAGCGGCTGCGAATCGGCTCCGGCCACCTGCTACCTGGATGATATCGAGGCCTGGTCCACCAACGAGATCACCATCAATTGGAACAGTGCGCTGGCCTGGGTGCTCGCCTTCCATGATGACTACGCCGAAGGGGGCAATTCATCCAGCTCTTCCTCGAGCTCCTCGTCCAGCAGTTCATCCTCCAGTTCGTCGAGCAGCGAGTCTAGTTCCAGTAGCAGCTCCAGCAGTTCGTCGTCCAGCTCCTCGTCTTCCGAACCCGCAGGGCAACAGTGCAACTGGTACGGCACGCTGTACCCGCTGTGCGAACAGACCCAGAGCGGTTGGGGTTGGGAGGATAACCAGAGCTGCATCGCGCCGAGCACCTGCGAGTCCCAGCCGGACCCCTATGGTATTGTCGGTGACGACAGCAGCTCCTCGTCCAGCTCCAGTTCGCAGAGCAGTCAGAGCAGCAGCGAATCCGAGAGCAGTGAGTCGTCCAGCTCGAGTTCAAGTTCCGACAATGGTGGCCTGGCCGAGTGTGAGTATCAGATCAGCAATGAGTGGAGCACGGGCTACACTGCGGCTATTCTGATCAGCAACACGGGAGCCCAGGCGATCAATGGCTGGTCGGTGAACTGGGAGTATTCGGATGGCTCGTCGGTCACCAACAGTTGGAACGCACAGGTCTCTGGCAGCAACCCTTATACCGCCACCGATCTGGGCTGGAACGGCACCCTGCAACCGGGCCAGTCCGTGGAGTTCGGCTTCCAGGTGAGCAAGGGCGGCAGCGGTTCCGCGCAAGTGCCAGAGGTAAATGGAAGCGTGTGTGACTGACTCTGTCGTTGCATTGTGCTTCGACTAGAGTGCTGCGGGAGGGTATACCGTTCCGGGACACGCCGTAAACCCATCCATGGGGGCTCGACACCCGCCGTCCAGGCGGGTGAC
>NZ_DGMV01000027.1:48648-48903 GCF_002388575.1 Marinimicrobium sp. UBA4509 | reverse complement strand
CCGTCCAGGCGGGTGACGGTCCCGAAACGGTATACCCTCCCTCCGCGGAGCGGGCTTTACGTCTCGGGAAATAGCCCCTTTTGTTTTGACACTTATGGTGTTCATAAATAGGGTTAGATTAGGCATTTAGGGCCGAGGAGGGGAAGCCCTTTCAAGACCGTAAGCGGAGGGACTCCGCGCGTCGAGCCCCCGTGGACGCCCCACATGGATGTGGGAAGTGTCCCGAAGCGCCGGGAGCGCGAAGGGGACCGGGTT
>NZ_DGMV01000027.1:46017-48580 GCF_002388575.1 Marinimicrobium sp. UBA4509 | reverse complement strand
CGTGTCTTGAAAGGGCTTCCCCTCCTTGGCCCGAACGTGATGCAAACCGATAGGTTCTGGGTGGAGATGCGCTCAGTCCGTCTCTTGGAAAGGTATACCCTCCCGTAGCATTCGGAGCGAAGTCCAAAAACCATTCGTCGGATTACGCTATCGCTAATCCGACCTACGCGTTCTTCCTCGGGTGGCCTACCATTTAAAGGGGGCGCCCAGTATACTGCCCGCCATGCAGAACCCTCAGGACATTCTTCAGCACGTCTTCGGCTATCACGACTTTCGCGGCCAACAGGAACGCATCGTCAACGCCGTCATTGAAGGCCAGGACGCCCTCGTGCTCATGCCCACCGGCGGCGGCAAATCCCTCTGTTATCAGATCCCCGCCCTCGCCCGATCGGGCACCGGCATCGTCATCTCCCCCCTGATCGCCTTGATGCAAGACCAGGTCACCGCCCTGCGGGAGCTGGGCGTGCGCGCCGGTTTTCTGAACTCCACCCTCGCCTGGCCCGATGTAGTGGACACCGAGCGGGCCCTGCTCGATGGTGAGCTGGACCTGCTGTACATCGCCCCGGAACGACTCATCCAGCCGCGCACCCTTGATCTGCTACACCAGGCCAACATCGCCCTGTTTGCGATTGATGAGGCGCACTGTGTGGCCCAGTGGGGGCACGATTTCCGGGCCGACTACCTGCGTCTGGATCTGCTGCACAACGAATTCCCCCAGGTACCGCGTATCGCCCTGACCGCCACCGCGGATATGCGCACCCGGGAAGAGATCATTGAGCGGCTGCAGCTCGAAGAGGCCCGGCAGTTTATCGTCGGCTTTGACCGGCCCAATATTCAGTATCGGGTGCAGCAGAAGGACAATCCGCGACGCCAGTTGCTGGGTTTTCTCAAAGACGAGTACCCCCAGCAGTCGGGCATCGTCTACTGTCTGTCCCGCAAAAAAGTGGAGCAGACCGCCGAGTGGTTGCAGAAAGAGGGGTTTAACGCCCTGCCTTACCACGCCGGCTTGCCGGGGAACCTGCGGGAAACCCACCAGAGCCGATTCCTGCGCGAGGACGGCATCATAATGGTGGCCACCATCGCCTTCGGCATGGGCATTGATAAACCCGATGTGCGCTTTGTCGCCCATCTGGATCTGCCCAAAAGCATTGAAGCCTACTATCAGGAAACCGGCCGGGCCGGACGCGATGGCCAGCCCGCCACGGCGCTGCTGCTGTACGGGCTGGAGGATGTGGTGAAGCTGCGCCAGATGATGGGCGCGTCCGAAGGCAATGACCAGTTCAAACGCCAGGAGCAGCAGCGCCTGAGCGCCATGCTGGGCCTGTGTGAAGTCACCAGTTGCCGACGGCAGATTCTGCTGCGCTATTTTGGCGATACGCTGGATGAGCCCTGCGGCAATTGCGACACCTGCCTGACCCCGCCCCAGACCTGGGATGCCACCGAGGCGGTGCAGAAGGCACTCTCCTGCGTGTACCGCACCGGCCAGCGTTTTGGCGCCACCCATATTGTCGATGTGTTGCGCGGCAGCAGTAACGAAAAAGTGCTGGCTCAGGGGCATGACAAGCTGTCCACCTACGGTATTGGTCAGGATATGAGCGCCGATGAGTGGCGGGCCGTGTTGCGCCAACTGGTCGCGGCCGGTTATCTGGATGTGGACCCGGAAGGCTTTGGCGGGCTGCAACTGACCGAGAGTTGCCGACCGATTCTGCGCGGCGAGCAGCGGGTGCACCTGCGCCGGGATATCCGTACCCGCAAGCCCACCAGCACCCGCACCGCCCGTCGCCCCGATGCCGATATTACCGAGGCGGATCGTCCTTTGTGGGAGGCGTTGCGCGCCTGCCGGCGCCGGCTGGCGGAAGAGCACGGGGTGCCTCCCTACGTCATTTTTCACGATGTGACCTTGCGGGATATGTTGGAGCGACGGCCCCAGACCCCGGGTGAGCTGCTCGATGTCAGCGGTGTGGGGGACAGCAAACTGGAACGCTTTGGCGCCGACTTCCTCGAGGTGCTCCAGGGCAATCCAGAGGCCCTGGAGCACGCCCAGTGAAAGCCGACGCCGGGGCGAACCGCGGTGCGCTCTGGCTGGTTGTCTGGGCCGGCGTGGTCTTTGGCTACGCGGCTTCCTGCGTGCTGGGTGGACCGGCCTCGGACGAGGGGTTCCACGCGCATCAGATCTGGCACTACTACGTCGGGGGCAACGAGCCCTTTGACACCATCACCACGCCCACCTTCTATCACCAGATCATCGCCTCGGTGATGAACCTGATCGGCTACTACCACGATTATCTGCTGCGCCTGGTCAACCTGCTGGTGGCGCTGTGCCTATTGCCGGTGTTTTACCGCATGGTGCGTCGTTATCGGCCCGCCACCGCCTCGGCCCGCACCGCGCAACTATTGTTCGCACCGCTCATATTTCCCTATTACTTTCTGGTCTACACCGACCTGTGGGCACTGCTGCTTATTGCGCTCAGCTTTCTGGCGGTGCTTGAACGCAGGCCCTGGCTGGCAGGCTTGTTTGGTTTCGGGGCGGTGTTGATCCGCCAGGATGCCATCATCTGGCTGG
>NZ_DGMV01000027.1:0-45927 GCF_002388575.1 Marinimicrobium sp. UBA4509 | reverse complement strand
GATGCCATCATCTGGCTGGGGCTAGCCTACCTGTATATGGCCACGGAACACCTGACGCTGAGTCGTCCTTTTGCTTGGCGTGCCGTGCTTCGGGATGCGGTGCTGCGGGGGGCGGTTTTTCTGGCGCTGTTTGCAGCGTTCATCGGTTTTGTGCTGATCAACGGTGGTGTGGCGATCGGGGACAGTGGCAGCCACCCAATGATGCGCTTCAACCTCAGCAACCTCTATGGCTTTCTGTTCTGTGCCTGGTTGCTGTTTCTGCCCTTGTGCCTTCAGCAGCTGCCCCGCATTGTCCGCCTGTTGCGGCGCCCCTGGGTATGGGGGCTGCTGCTGGTGGCGTTCGCGCTTTATATGAGCTTCTATTCGAACGATCACGGTTATAACCGTACCCACTACACCTTCTTTGTGCACAACGGCTGGCTGCATCTGCTGGAGGAGTATCTGTGGCTGCGTGGGCTGCTTTTTGTGCCCATGGCCTGGATGGCGCTGACGCTGGCGGTCATGCCCTACCCGGATCGGCGCTGCTACTGGTTGTTGCTCATTGCGCCTCTGGCCGTGGTGGCGCACCCGATGGTGGACCCGCGCTACTATTTGCCGGCTTATCTGCTGATCAATCTGTGGCGACCCGCGCTGCCACAGGGAGTGGAGCTCGCGACGCTCGCCGGATACATTCCCCTGGCGGCGTTTATCATGTATGGCACGGTAACCGGGCTATTTTTCCTGTAATCCAGTGGCCTACCTGAGCAACGCCTCATATCCTTCGCGGTAGCTTGGATACCGGAATTCGTAGCCGCTGGCTCTGAGCTTACGATTGTTGCAGCGCTTGCCGAGGCCGCCGTCATCCGGAGCAAAGCGCGCCTGATCCACTTTCATCTGCATGGCCAGCCAGTTGACCACCTCCGCCATGGGGGCGGGCTCGTCGTCGCTCGCCAGATACAGTGATTCTATGGGGCGTCCCTGGCGATGGCGTTCAATCAGGTGCGCCATCACCCCGGCGCAATCATCGGCGTGGATGCGGTTGGTGTAGCGGCCGCTCAGGGTGGCTCGGCCCTGGCGCACCAGCGTCTGCATGCGGTCCCGGCCGGGGCCGTAAATACCGCTGAAGCGCACAACGCAGTGCTCGAAACCGCTCCGGGCAATAATCTGTTCCGCTTCCAGCAGACGCTCGCCGCTGGCGCGGCTTGGCTGGGTTGGGCTTTGCTCATCCACCCACTCACCGTCGCTCTGGCCATAGACACCGGTGCTGGACACATACAGAATCAGTCGGGGCTCGGCTCCGGTGGCGTTCAGCCCGGCCATCAGATGCTCGCAGGTTTGCACATAGGCCCGGCGGTAGCCTTCATCGCCGCGCTCCGAGGGGGTCATGGTCACCACAATCACGTCAAAGCCCTCGGCCAGAACCTGCTCAAGTGCGACCGCATCGGCGGTATCCACCGCCCGGTAATGGAGGCTCTCGGTGTCGGCGGGCGGCTGGCGGCGCAGACCGGTGACCCGGTACCCCAGGGGCGCCATGCGCTCCGCCAGGCGACGGCCCAGATCGCCGCAACCGACAATCAATAGTTTCTGGCTATTTACCTTTGCGTCTTCGATCATAACAGGGCAAACTTGTGGTCAGATTATCGGAGTGCCGGGCGGTTCCGCCGGGCGTCAGAGCTACTACGGGATCAGCATGACCTTAACAGAACTGCGCTATATCGTAACCCTCGCTCAGGAACAGCATTTCGGTCGCGCGGCCGAGCGCTGTTTTGTCAGTCAGCCGACCCTCAGCATCGCGGTCAAGAAACTGGAGGAAGAACTGGGGGTTGCCCTGTTCGAGCGGTCCAAGTCCCGGGTCCAGGCCACACCTCTGGGGGAGAAGATCGTCGCCCAGGCCAATCTGGTGCTGGAGCAGACCGCCGCCATCAAGGATATCGCCAACGCCGGCAAGGACCAACTGAGCAGCCCCCTGCATGTGGGGGCCATATTTACCATCGGTCCCTACCTGTTGCCGCACTTTATCCCTGAACTGCAGAAGATTGCCAGCAAAATGCCGCTGTACGTGGAAGAGGGTTACACCGCGACGCTGCGCCAGAAATTGCGCAAAGGCGAGCTGGACGTGATCATTGTGGCCCTGCCCTTTACCGAGGCGGACGTGGTGACCCAGCCGCTGTTCGACGAGCCCTTTGTCGTGTTGATGCCCCACGATCATCCGCTGGCCGAAAAGGAGGCGATCCACCCCGACGAGCTGGACGCCGAAAATGTCCTCCTGCTCGGCGAGGGACACTGCTTCCGGGATCAGGTGCTGGCCACCTGCCCGAACCTGCAGTCGTCCATGGACGACCCCCACAGCCGCATCCGCACCGCCGCCGAGGGCAGCTCTCTGGAAACCCTGCGCCATATGGTGGCCTCCGGGCTGGGGATCACCATTCTGCCGATGTCTGCGGCGGTCACGGCCAACTACTCCAACAACATGTTGGTGACGCGTCCCTTTACCCAGCCGGCACCGAGTCGCACCGTGGCCTTGGCCTGGCGGGCCAGCTTCCCTCGCTACAAGGCCATTGAGGCACTGCGCAAAGCCATCAATATGTGCCGGCTCGCCGACGCCAAATAACCGGAGCGCTGCGTGACCAAGGACCCGGCCAACCTGGATCAAGTATCCGTCACCGCCCTGAAAGGCGTCGGTGGCAAGTTGGCGGAAAAGCTCGGCAAGCTGGGGATCAACACCCTTCAGGATCTGCTGTTTCATCTGCCGCTGCGCTACCTGGACCGCACCCGGGTGACCCCCATCGGGGCCCTGCAGCCCAACGTCAATGCCGTGATTGAGGGTGAGATTCGGGCGGTGGATGTGGTCTACGGACGCCGCCGCAGCCTGGTCTGCCGACTGCAGGACGGCTCGGGCACCACCACCCTGCGGTTTTATCACTTCTCCGGCGCCCAGAAGCAGCGCCTGACTCCGGGTACCCGTCTGCGCTGTTTTGGCGAGAGCCGTCGGGGCGCCTCGGGTCTGGAGTTCTATCACCCGGAGTATGAATTTCTCGACGGCGCCGAGGCCGTGGCCCTGGATGACCGGCTGACCCCGGTTTATCCCGCCACCGAGGGGCTCACCCAGCAGCGCATCCGCGCTCTGGCCAGCCAGGCCCTGACCTTTCTCGATCGACACCCGCTGACCGAGCTCCTGCCCGACGATCTGCGTCGTGAGCTGGATCAGGTGCCCCTGGCGGATGCCCTGCGCTACCTGCACGCGCCGCCCCGGCAGGCGGATGTGGCGCGGCTGATGGACGGTACCCATCCCTATCAGCAGCGTCTGGCGTTTGAAGAGCTCCTGGCCCATCACCTGAGCCTGTTGGTACTGCGTCAGCAGACCCAGGCGGAGGGTGCGCCCTCGCTGGCCCCGGATCCGGCGCTGCACAAACAGTTTCTCAGCCAGCTGCCCTTTCAACTGACGGGGGCGCAGCAGCGGGTCAGCCGGGAGATTGCCGAAGATCTGGTCAAACCCATCCCCATGTTGCGCCTGGTTCAGGGGGACGTCGGTTCGGGCAAAACCCTGGTGGCGGCTCTGGCGGCGCTGACCGCCGTGGCCAGTGGCTATCAGGCGGCGATCATGGCGCCGACGGAAATCCTGGCCGAGCAGCACCGCAACAACTTTGGCGGCTGGCTTGAGCCTTTGGGGATTGAGCTGGGCTGGCTGACCGGACGGCTGACCGCCGCCCGGCGCCGGGAGCAATTGGCCCGCCTGGCAAGCGGCGAGGCGAGGGTTGTGGTGGGCACCCATGCGTTGTTTCAGGAGGAGGTCGAATTTGCCAATCTGGGGCTGGTGATTATCGACGAGCAGCATCGCTTCGGGGTGCACCAGCGCCTCGAGTTGCGTCAGAAAGGCAGTCGCACCGGGCTGCGTCCCCATCAGTTGATCATGACCGCCACACCCATCCCCCGGACCCTGGCGATGAGCGCCTACGCCGATCTGGATACCTCGGTGATTGATGAGTTGCCCCCGGGCCGCACGCCGGTGACCACGGTGGTGATCAGCGAGCAACGCCGTCCGGAAGTGATTGAGCGGGTCAGCCGTGCCTGTGAGCAGGGCCGTCAGGCCTACTGGGTCTGTACGCTGATTGAGGAATCCGAAACCCTGGCCGCCCAGGCGGCGGAGGCCACGGCGGAGAACCTGGCGGCTGCCCTGCCGCACCTGCGGGTAGGGCTGGTGCACGGTCGGCTCAAGGCCAAGGAAAAAGAGGCGGTGATGGCGGCGTTCAAGGCGGCGGAGCTGGATCTGCTGGTGGCCACCACGGTGATCGAGGTGGGCGTGGATGTGCCCAACGCCAGTTTGATGATCATCGAAAATCCCGAGCGACTCGGCCTGGCTCAGTTGCACCAGTTGCGCGGCCGGGTGGGGCGCGGCTCCGAGGCCAGTCACTGCGTTTTATTGTACGGCTCGCCGCTCTCGCGCCAGAGTCGGGAGCGCCTGGCGGTGATGCGCGATTCCAGCGATGGTTTTGTGATTGCCGAGCGGGATCTGGAATTGCGCGGCCCCGGTGAGGTGCTGGGCACCCGGCAGACCGGGGAGATGCAGTTCCGGATCGCGGATCTGCAGCGCGATGCCGATCTGTTACCCCGCGTCCAGGCGGGCGCCCAACAGCTGCTCGGTCGGCACCCGGCGCTGTGCAATGCCATCATGGAACGTTGGCTGGGGGATAACCGACGATATTTTCAGGTATAAGACGCCAAACTGTGCACCAGTCGACATCGGTCCGGCGGACATCGACTAAACTGAAGAACAGATACAGCCCGCGCCTGGCGGGCTTCAATAAACAGAACCTGTGCATAAAACGCTTGATCAAGCGCCCGGCTTCTTACACACTGAACGTCACATTGGAGTCGTAATTTTCGGCGACACTGGCCGAAGCCAGATCAAGAACGGGCGTCTGTTGAACAAAAAGGAGTCAAACGTGCCGCTACCCACCAGCGTCGAATCGTTGCTGAACAGCCAAAATATTCACTATGACCTGGCCACCGCCCCGGTGGATGCCAACAATCAACCGCTGTGGCACGATCAGCATCTGCGCAATGTCGGGGCCGCCAAAGCGGTTCTTCTGGAAGATGAAAAAGGTCGCATCCTCGCAGTGATTTCCGCCGACACGCTGCTCGATCTGAACGCCGTCAATCGGCAGATGGATCGGGAGCTTCGGGCGACCAATCAGGGTGCGGTGCGTCAGTTCTGTGATACCTACAGCCTGCAGTCGGTGCCCGCGCTGCCCAAGCTGGCCGGTCTTCCAACGCTGGTGGACAAACAGTTGCTGAGCCGGGAAAGCCTGCTGCTCGACTCCGGTGACGATACCCAGTTGTTGCACATCAACCGGGATGATTTTCAGCAGGTTCTTGAAGACGCCATCATCTGTGATATCGCCACGCCTCTGGACCCACTGGAAGTGGATATCAGTGCGGAGCGGGATGAGGAACAGATTCTCGGAGCGGTGCGTAACTTTACGCAGCTGCGTACTCGGCAGCGCCTGGAGGAAACCCTGGAGTTGCCGCCGCTGTCCGAAACGGCGCAGCGGATCATCAACCTGCGGGTGGACCCCAACGCCGACATCAGCGACCTGGCCCAGGTGGTGGAAACCGACCCGAGTCTGGCCGCTCAGGTGGTGAGCTGGGCGGCTTCGCCCTACTATTCCGCCCCCGGCAAAATCAAATCCATTCACGACGCCATCGTCCGGGTACTGGGCTTTGATATGGTGCTCAACCTGGCACTGGGACTTGCCCTGGGACGAAGCCTGAGCATGCCCAAAGACGGCCCGGAGGGGTATCTGGGTTACTGGCAAAAGTCGGTGTACATGGCGGCCACCATTGAAGGGTTGGTGACCGCGATTCCCCGAGAGCAGCGACCCACGTTCGGCATGGCTTACCTGTCCGGTCTGCTGCATAACTTCGGCTTCCTGATTCTCGCAGAGCTGTTTCCCCCCTACTTCAGTCAGTACTGCCGGATGACCGAAGCCAATCCGCACAGTACGCACCAGCCGATCGAACGACACCTGTTGGGCGTGACTCGCGAGCAGCTCGCCAGCACCCTGATGTCGCTCTGGTCCATGCCGGACGAGGTGGTTGTTGCCTTGCGTCACCAGAACAATCCCCGCTACCAGGGCGAGCACCACCAGTACGCCAAATTGATTTATGTCGCCGAACGGTTATTGCTTCAGCAGGGCGTGGGTCTGGGGCCGAAGCTGGAAATCCCGGCCTCGGTGTTTGCCGATCTGCACCTCGATCCGGACAAGGCTCAGGCGACCGTCACTAACGTGATGGAGGCCCTGGACGATCTGGACCACATTGCTTTACAGCTCAGCCCCCGCTAACCGCCGTCGCCACCATCGTTAGCGCGGGGCCAACCACCAAGGTGGCTCCTTCAGTCGAGAGAAGACGCTATGTTGAACCCGTCAGGGATCGCCAAGGCGGCCCGTATTCTGGCAGAACGACGTCGCAGTGGTGTTCAGGCGGAACGCCTGCCCAAGGATTGTCGCCCCGAGGATCTTGAGTCTGCCCTCGCCATTCAGGCCGAGGTCACCCGGGATCTGGGGGCGGAGATCGGTGGCTGGAAATGCCTCGAGCCACCGCCGGGCCGCCTGGTGGTGGCACCGATTCATGCTGAGGACATTCACCGGGGGTCCCCGGTTTCCGTGTGGGCGCCGGAGGGTTTTGCGCGGATTGAGCCGGAGTTGGCTTTTGTGCTGGGTCGGGGCCTGCCGCCCAGAGATTACCCCTACAGCGATAGCGAAGTGGATCAGGCCATTGCCCACACCCACCTGGTCCTCGAGTTGATTCACAGCCGCTACGCTGATCCGGCCGAGGCGGCGTTTCCCGAGATGCTGGCTGACGGCCTGCTGAATCAGGGACTGTTCATCGGCCCGGAAGTGGACCCGGAGTTGGCGCTGGAAGCGAGCGAGCTGCCCATCACACTGCACACCCGCAGCGCGGGTCCCGAGCACCACCAGGGGCGCCATCCCAATACCCAGCCTCGGGCGCCGCTGTATTGGCTGGTGGAATTCCTGCGCAGCCGAGGGCAGGGCATGAAAGCCGGTGAGATCATCATTACCGGCTCCTATGCCGGTGTGCTCGAGGCGCCGATGGAAGAGCCGGTGCGGGTCCAGTTCGGTGAGCTGGGGGAAATCAGCGTGTCATTCAAGGCACGCATTGAAGCGTGATTCAGGGACGGAGATACGCCGGATGAAAGCCGACAAGTTACCCGAAAAACCCAACTTTTCCTGTGATATTCCCCTGCGCTGGGGGGATATGGATGCCTTTGGGCACGTCAATAACACGCTGTATCTGCGCTATTGCGAAGAGGCCCGTTTCCAATGGTTGTCCCGAGCTGGCATCACGCTGGCGGCGGACAGCTACCCGGTGGTGGTGACCGTCGGATGTACCTTTCTGCGCCCGGTGGTTTACCCGGCGACCGTCCGTATCGACTGCTACGCGGCGGAGCCGGGCCGCTCCAGTTTTGTGGCCTCTTACCGGCTCTATACCACCGACAACCTCGAACAGCCCTGCGCCGAAGCCCACTCCAAGGTGGTCTGGGTCGGTGCCGATGGCAAATCCCGACCCCTGCCCGACTCCGTTCGGGCGTGGTTTGCCTCCTGATTGAGTCGTGAGCGTCAGTCCTCGTTGGAGATCGGGTGCTCGAACTGCTTCCGGTCGAGCAGCTTTTCGCTGTTCGCCACCACCGTCGACACCATCGCATCACCGGTCACATTGACCGCGGTACGCACCATATCCAGCAGCCGGTCCACCCCGATGATCAGCGCGACGCCCTCCACCGGCAGGCCGGCCTGCTGCAACACCATCGCCAGGGTGATCATCCCGACGCCGGGCACCCCGGCGGTCCCGATCGACGCCAGGGTCGCGGTCAGCACCACCATCAGGTAACCCATCAGGCCGATATCGATACCGTACACCTGGGCGATAAATGCCGTGGCGACGCCCTGCATGATGGCGGTGCCATCCATATTGATGGTGGCACCCAGCGGCACCGAAAATGAGGCCACCCGGTTGTCCACCCCAAGATCCTGTTCCACCGTACGCAGGGTAACGGGTATGGTCGCATTGCTGGAGGCGGTACTGAAACCGAACACCATCACCGAGCGCATCTTGCGCAGAAAAATCGCCGGACTCAGCCCCGTGAGCAGTTTGAGCAACAGGCTGTAAACCCCCAGCCCCTGTAAGAGCAACACAAACAGCAGGGTAAAAAAGTACAGGGCCAGGTCGGCGATGGCGCTCCAGCCCAGATCGGCAAACAGTTTGGCGAGCAGACAGAAGACACCGTAGGGCGCCAGGTGCATCAGAATCATCACCAGCTTCAGGACCACCGTGTTCAGGTGCCCGAAAAATTCCTGCATGTAGTGGGAGGCTTTGTGCTCACTGCGGGAGATGGCGATGCCGAGCAGCAGGGCAAAGACGATGATCTGCAGCATGTTGCCCTCGGCCATGGCCTCCACCGGGTTACTGGGGAAGATGCCTACCAGGGTGTCTTTCAGGGACGGCTTGTCGGCGACTTCAAACTCCTCGACTTCACCGGGCATGTCAATGCCTTCCCCCGGTTTCACCAGTTGCCCAATGCCCAGGGCGAGGGTAATGGCCACCGCCGTGGTGGCCAGGTAGAGGCCAATGGTCTTGATCGCTAGGGCTCCCATGCGGCTGTGCCCTCCCAGCGCGGCGCTACCGCACACCAGAGAGACGAATACCAGCGGAACCACCAACAGGGTCAGGGAGGCGATAAACACTTGGCCGACGCCATCGAACAGACCCCGGGCCAGCCAGGCGCGCAGAAAATGATCCTCGGAGGGTGCGATCAGGTGAATCAGCACCCCCGTGCCGACACCGAGAATCATGGCGAGCAGAATGCGTTTGGTCAGGGTCATAGCGGACTCTTATCGGTATAAAGAATCGGCCATTAAAGCAATCCCGGCCGGCCGGGTAAAGTCGCCCGCCGCCTGCAGGGCTGAGGGAAGCTGTTAGAATAGCCGCCGATGTGAGCTTATGCAGCGCCGGCCAGCTACGGCGAACGCCATGCCAGTGGGAGGCATTTTTGACACAGGACATTCCAGTATTACCGGCCAGTCGCCCGGCGGCCGGAGGATTTGCGCCGGGCCTGCAGGCGCCGCGCTGGCAGCCGGCCCGCCAGGGTCGACAGGGCTGCTGGCCGGTGGCCCTCAGGCCCTGGCTGTTGGATCGGGGCTCTCTGACGGCCAAGCTGATGGCGTTCAGTCAGGGGGAGTTCCGGGTCCGCGTGTTGCGTCAGGGGTTGGCCCGGCCGGATGTATCCGAGCGCCGCTGTCTGGGGGTTGGCCCCGGCCGCTGGGTGTTGGTGCGGGAAGTGATCCTGATGGGCAAGGGCGAACCCTGGGTATTTGCCCGCAGCCTCCTGCCCCTGAGCAGCCTCAAGGGGCGGTTGCGCCAGTTGCGTCATTTGAACACTCGGCCCCTGGGGGGCTTTCTGTTTCGCCAGCCCGACCTGGAGCGCGAGCCGATGGAAATCAGCCGGTTGAAGCCCGGCCAGCGCTATGTGCCGCCGTCATTGCAGCGGGGTGAGACCCTATGGGGAAGGCGGTCCGTCTTTCGCCTGGAGGGGCGCCCGCTGCTGGTCAGTGAAGTGTTTTTGCCCGCCTTTTTGGAGCGTGTAAGTCTATGAAACGACCGTCAGCTCAAAGCCCCCGCCGTCGTGGTGGCTCGAGTTCGTCCCGAATCGATTGGCGCGGGAGGCTGTCCGCCTATCTGCGCCTGACCCGGTTGAACCGTCCCATCGGCAGTTTTCTGTTGCTCTGGCCTACCCTCTGGGCGCTCTGGCTGGCGGCCGGCGGCCTGCCGGACTGGGATCTGCTGGTCATCTTTGTGCTGGGGGTGTTTGTCATGCGCTCGGCTGGTTGCGTGATCAACGATTATGCCGATCGGCATTTCGATGGCCATGTCAAACGGACCAAAGCCCGCCCTATGGCCACTGGCGAAGTCTCGGAGCGGGAAGCGCTCAGTCTGTTTGTGGGGCTCTGTCTGCTGGCCTTTGTCCTGGTGCTGTTCACCGACGCGTTCACCGTGAAGCTCTCCCTGGGCGGGGTCGCCCTGGCCTTTTGCTACCCCTTCATGAAGCGCTACACCCACTTGCCCCAGGTGGTGCTCGGGGCCGCGTTTGCCTGGGCGATTCCGATGGCGTTTGCCGCCCAGCGCGGCAGTCTGGGCACGGATGTCTGGCTGCTGTACACCGCCGTGCTGCTCTGGACGGTGGTGTATGACACCCTCTATGCCATGGTGGATCGGGACGATGACCTCAAGGTGGGCATAAAGTCCACGGCGGTCCTGTTTGGCGATCTGGACCGGGCCATGGTGGCGGTGCTGCAGGGGCTGACCCTGTACGCGCTGGTGATGGTGGGCGGGCGCTTTGAGCTGGGTGTTCCCTATTATCTGGGGCTGGTCGCGGCGGCCGGGCTCTTTGGCTACCATCAGTACCTGATCCGCTTTCGGGAACGGGACCCCTGTTTTCGAGCCTTTCTGAACAACAATTGGGTGGGCTTTGTCATTTTTGCGGGCATCGTGATTGACTTCATGGTGTCACAATAACCTTATTCATTTCCGCTTTGTCATAATTGTGTAACACTGAGTTTATTAAATACGCTGGCGCGAAGGTTGATTTCCAACCTCGGGGCGCCGGCGTTATGCCGCCGTCCCGATCGTTCACTGATGACAGGCAGGTATTATGGCAGGGCGCAGGATTCTCATAGTTGACGACGAAGCCGCAATTCGCGACATGCTCCGGGTGGCCCTGGAGATGGCGGATTACGAGTGTCTTGAAGCCAGCAATGCCCAGGAGGCGCTGGAGCTGATCGTCGACGAGCGGCCCGACCTGGTGCTGCTGGACTGGATGATGCCCGGCACCAGTGGCGTTGAGCTGGCCCGCCGGCTCAAGCGTGAGGAAGTGACCGCGGAAGTTCCGATCATCATGCTCACCGCCAAGGGTGAGGAAGATAACAAGATCCAGGGGCTGGAGGTCGGTGCCGACGACTACATCACCAAGCCCTTCTCTCCCCGGGAGTTGGTGGCGCGCCTCAAAGCGGTATTGCGCCGGGCCGACCCTCAGGTCAACGGCAATCCCATCCGGGTTCAGGGCCTGTGCCTAGACCCCGCCAGCCACCGGGTCACCATCAACAACCGGCCGGTGGATATTGGCCCGACCGAGTATCGGTTGCTGGAGTTCTTCCTGACGCACCAGGAAAGAGCTTATACTCGCAGCCAGTTGCTCGATCATGTCTGGGGTGGCAATGTCTATGTCGAGGAGCGCACGGTGGATGTCCACATCCGGCGCCTGCGCAAGGCTCTGGCCATAGACGACCACGAGAATCTGGTGCAGACCGTACGCGGCACCGGCTACCGGTTTTCGACCCAGGCAGGTTGATCCCTGAACATCCGTTGAATCGCGGGGCCTGTGCATTGGCTCCCTGAAGAGGCCGGTTATTTTGCTGCGTGGTTACAGCGTCGAAGTTCGGCGCCTGCTGATAATCCTTTCCCTGTGCGCCCTGGTCGGCTTCTGGTTCGACCATGTGGTGTGGGCGCTACTGGCGGGCAGTCTACTGTACGTCTCCTGGATGGTGTGGCAGATCCGCCGGTTGAATAAATGGTTGCTGCGTAACAATGACGAGCCGCCACCGGAATCGAGCGGTATTTGGGGCGACCTGTTCGACAATATCTATCACCTGCAACGCCGTCAGGTGCAGGAGAAAAACAGCCTGCAGGCGGTCATCAACCGTGTTCAGGAAACCAGCGCGGCGCTGCGCGATGGCGTGATTGTGCTCGACTGGCGCGGCTGTCTGGATTGGTGGAACCCCTCCGCGCAACGGTTGCTCGGTTTTCACAGCAGTGACCAGGGCAAATCGGTCATCAACTTCATTCGCCACCCCAAGTTTGTGAATTACTTCGAAGAGGGCAGCTACAGCGAGCCGCTGGAAATTCCCTCGCCACGTTTCACCTCCAAGCGTCTGCAGTTTCAGATCACCCGCTTTGGCCGCAACGAACGACTGATCGTGGTGCGTGATGTGACTCAACTGCATAAGCTGGAACAGATGCGTCAGGACTTTGTGGCCAACGTCAGCCACGAGCTGCGCACCCCGCTGACCGTCATCAGTGGCTACCTGGAAACCCTGTCGGACAGCGGTACCGATCTGACGCCGCCATGGCGGCGGGCGCTGGATCAGATGCAGCAGCAATCAAAGCGCATGTCGCTGTTGATCAACGACTTGATTACCTTGTCCAAACTCGAAACCACGGAGTCGGGTTACAACCACAAGCCGGTGAAGTTGGAACCGTTACTGCAAGCGATTCGCTCCGAGGCCACGGCTCTCAGTGGCGAACGGGGGCATGAAATTTCACTGAAATGCGAGTCGCCCGACTTGCAGCTTATGGGCAACGAAAAAGAACTGCACAGTGCCTTCTCCAACCTGGTTACCAATGCCGTGAAATACACTCCGGCCGGTGGCAAGATTGCCATGCGCTTGTGGCAGGCGCACCGGCAGATCTTTTTCTCCGTGCAGGACAACGGCCCGGGTTTCGATAGCAAACACATTCCGCACCTGACCCAGCGCTTTTACCGTGTGGAACAGAGCCGCAACAGCGGCACCGGTGGCACCGGCCTGGGCCTGGCCATCGTCAAACACGTCCTGCTGCGCCACGACGGCGAGCTGCAGATCAGCAGCGAAGTGGGCGTGGGCAGCACCTTCACCTGCATCTTCAGCCAGCCCCCCACCGAGTAAGGCGCCCATGCGGCGCCCCACACCCGTGGGCCGCGTAGGGCGGATAAGGCGCAGCCGCATCCGCCGTTACCCAACCGCAGGTCACGCATGTCGTGGCATAAAACCACCGTCGATTAACGCTACCGCCGAGCGTGCTATAGTAAGCTCCCCTCAAAAAAGCAGTACCCAGGACACTATGCCCGAACTACCCGAAGTCGAAACCACCCGCCGGGGCATCGCCCCCCACATCGAAGGCCGAACCGTTACCGAGGTCGCGGTCCGCCAACCCAAGTTGCGCTGGCCCGTATCCGAACCGCTCGCGGCGGCAATACAGGGCAAGCGACTGCGCGAGGTCGGACGTCGGGGGAAATACCTGCTGCTGGGGTTCGACAGTGGCACTGCACTGATTCACCTGGGTATGTCCGGCAGTCTGCGCATCGTAAAACCTGACGAGCCGCCGCGCTTTCACGATCACTTCGATATCGCCTTTGGCAACCGTGTGCTGCGCTACTGTGACCCGCGCCGGTTTGGTTGTCTGCTCTGGGTAGAATCGGACCCCTACGGGCACAGCCTGCTGGCAAGCCTCGGGCCGGAACCGCTGGGAGAGGACTTTACGCCTGACTACTTATTCCAGCGCAGCCGCAAGCGCCGGGTTCCCATCAAGCAGTTTCTGATGGACAGCAAAACCGTCGTGGGGGTGGGAAACATCTACGCCAACGAGGCGCTGTATATGGCGGGAATCAAGCCCATCCGGAAAGCCTCAACGCTGACCAAGCGGCAGAGCGAACTGTTGGTTGCGCAAATTCGATTTGTGCTGCAACGCTCCATTGATCAAGGTGGCACTACGTTGAGGGACTTCGTTGGCGGCGATGGCCAGCCGGGCTACTTCAAACAGCAGTTGCTGGTTTATGGCCGAGGCACCGAGCCCTGCAAGCAGTGCGGTAAGGCGCTGAAAGAAATCCGGATGAACAACCGGACGACGGTGTATTGCACCGACTGTCAGCGCTGAACGCTCACGGGTGATGCGGGCCGCGTCACCAACCAGATCCCCCCGCACACCAATATCAATGCCAGCAGGTTTTTCCAGGCCAGGATGGTTTCCCCGAGAAACAGCGCCGAGAGGCCCGCGCCGAAGATCGGAATCAGAAACTGGAAGGGAATCACCTGCCCCACGGGGTTGTGCTTGAGCAGGAAGCTCCACAGCGCAAAGGCCGCGGCGGACAGTGCCATCAGATAGAAAAACAACACCCCGCTGGTGGCAGTAAGCCGGGGAATATCTCCACCGCCGCTCAACCCAATACCAATCAGAACCACGCCGCCGATGGTCAACTGTTGGGCGGTCATGACCATCGGGTCGATGTGTTGGGACAAGCGCTTGCCGTAGATCAGCGAGATCGATAGCACCAGGGCAGCGATGGCGATAAAACCCTCGCCCAGCAGGGTGACATCAAAGTCCAGGGGGCCCTGCCCCAGGTTGATCAGCACCACCCCCGCAAAGCCGATCAGGCATCCGAGGCTGCGGCCGGTACTGAGCTTGTCGTTGCGGTAAATAAAATGCGCGAGCAGCACCGTAAAGAAGGTGCCGGTGGAGTTCATGACCGCCGCCTTGACGCCGGTGGCGTTCGCCAGGCCAATATAAAAGAACACATACTGAAGCGTGGTCTGCAGCAGCCCTAGCAGAGCGAGCTGACCCCACTCGCGGGCGGAGAAGCGCCACAGGGATTTGCCCATCAGGGCCGCCAATACCAGCAGAATGACGCCGGAGCCGAGAAACCGGTAGCCGGCAAACAGCATCTGGGAGGCGGTGTCGGTGGCCGCCATGGCCATCAACTGGTAGCCGGTTTTGATCGCGGGATAGGCGCTACCCCAGAGAAAACAGCAGAACACCGCCGTGGCGATGACCCAGGGGCGGCGACCGAAAAGCGAGTCGCGGATCATGCTCAGTGGTGGGGTTTGTGGCCGAACTTGTGGGCCAGTGCCGTTTCAACCTGGTGGGGAACAAACTTGCTGACGTCGCCGTTGAGGCTGGCGATCTCCCGTACAATAGATGAAGAGATAAAAGACAGGTGTTCGGCGGGCGTCAGAAACAGGCTTTCCATGTTGGGTTCCAGGGCGCGATTCATATTGGCCAGCTGGAATTCGTATTCGAAATCGGAAACCGCCCGTAAACCGCGCAGCACGGCCTGGGCCTTTTTTTCGTGGACAAAGTCCACCAGCAGGGAATCGAAACCGCACACCTCGACGTTGCTCAGGTGGCTGAGGGTGTCCCGGGCCAGGGAGACGCGCTCGTTCAGACTGAAGAGAGGGCGCTTACGCGGACTTTCCGCGACACCGATAATCACCCGATCAAACAGTCGGCAGGCCCTTTCCACCAGGTCGATATGGCCATTGGTAATCGGGTCGAAAGTGCCGGGATAAACCACTGTGCGCATGGGAAGTCTCTTGGTTGCGGTCATCAAAGGCGGTGATGGTAATGAATTTGCCCCCGGGGCGCCAGTTTCCGGTGCGTGCCGGTCAGCGGTCTACGAAATATAGCCGATAGCGCACCTGTCCGCTGATTTTGTCCCGATGCAGGTGCCAGTGTTCTGGGACGACGATGGGGGTGTCCGGTTCTGACTCGATATAGACCGCGGCATCCGGCGTCAGCCAGCCGCCCTCGGACAGGCGGTCGATGCTGATCTGCCAGAGGTCGTGTTGAAACGGCGGGTCGACAAAGACCACATCAAACGGCGTGGCCGGCGCGGTGGTGAGCCACTCGAGACTGTCGGCCTGAATCACCTCGCCGGCGGTAGTTTTCAGCGTCTTGAGATTCTCGCGCAACTGAGCGGCGGCGTTGGGGTCTCGCTCCAGGAGCAGGGCTTCATCGGCGCCCCGGGACAGGGCTTCAAACCCCAGGGCTCCGGAGCCGGCAAACAGGTCCAGACAGTGGGCGCCGGGCAGGAAGGGGGCCAGCCAGTTGAACAGCGTTTCGCGAATCCGATCGCCGGTCGGGCGCAGCCCGTCCACCGCCGGAAAGGTGAGTTTGCGGCCCCGCCACTGACCGCCAATAATGCGCAGGGGCTGGCTGCCCGGGGTGGGTTTTGCGGATTGGGTCACGCTTCGCTGGGGCGCTTTTCGGGTGCGGGTCAATGGGGCCTCTCTCTGAACCGGGTAGAAGTGGTAGGATAGCGCCTTTCCGCCCGTTCCTTAAAGGTAGACCCGTTCGCTTATGTTGTTTTTCAAACGCAAGAAGCCTACGCCCGAGGCGTCCGAAGGCCAGAAACCCTCATCCGAGGCATCGTCACCGGAGGCGCCTGAGTCGGTAGAGCCCTCAGCGTATAGAGAGCCTTCAGCGCCTGAAGAGCCCTCAGCGTCTGGGGAGCCCTCAGCGTATAGAGAGCCCGCAGAGTCTGGAGAGGCAGAGCCCCAAGAGGCTGCGTCCGACCCGGCCCGCGACACCCCGGAAGACCCCAAGCCCAAAAAAGGCCTGTTCGCCCGTATCAAGGCCGGCCTGAGCCGCACCAGCAGCCACTTTTCCGAGGGGCTGGGGAATCTAATTCTGGGCAGCAAGACCATCGACGATGAGCTGCTGGAAGAAATCGAATCCCAATTGCTGGTGGCGGATGTGGGCTATGAGGCCACCACCGACATCATCGACAACCTGACCGACCGGGTCGCCCGCAAGCAGTTGAATGACCCCGAGTCCCTCTTCAAGGCCCTGCGCGAGCAGTTGTCCGAACTGCTGGCGCCGGTGGAGTCGCCCCTGGTGATTGACTCATCCAGAACCCCTTACGTGATTCTGGTAGTGGGTGTGAACGGCGTGGGTAAAACCACCACCATCGGCAAGCTGGCCAAGCATCTGCAAAACCAGGACAAAAAAGTCATGCTCGCCGCCGGGGATACCTTCCGGGCGGCCGCCGTCGAGCAGCTCCAGGTCTGGGGTGAACGCAATAATGTGCCGGTGATCGCCCAGCACACCGGGGCGGACAGCGCCTCGGTGGTGTTCGACGCGCTACAGGCCGCCAAGGCCCGCGGTACCGACGTGCTGATTGCCGATACCGCCGGTCGACTGCACAACAAAAGTCACCTGATGGACGAGCTGGCCAAGGTCAAACGGGTCATGGCCAAAATTGACGAGACCGCCCCCCATGAAGTGCTCCTGGTGCTCGATGCAGGCACCGGCCAGAACGCGGTCAGTCAGGCGCGGGAATTCATTCAGTCCGCCGGCGTCACCGGGCTGGTGCTGACCAAACTTGATGGCACCGCCAAGGGCGGTGTGATCTTCGCGCTCAGCAAGGAGTTCAATTTGCCGGTGCGCTTTATCGGCGTCGGCGAGGGGGTGGATGATCTGCAACCCTTCGCCGCCGAGCCGTTCGTCAATGCCCTGTTTGGCGAGCAGCGCGGCTGACCGAGGAGAGTGTCCGCGTGATTCGGTTCGATAACGTCAGCAAACGCTACGGCAGCGGCCAGGATGCCCTTTCCCGGGTCAGCTTCGACGTGGCCCGGGGGGAGATGCTGTTTCTCACCGGTCACTCCGGGGCGGGTAAAAGTACCCTGATGAAGCTGATCATGCTGATGGAACGGCCCACCCAGGGGCAGGTGTTCATCGACGATCGCAACCTCAACCGGCTGTCCCGCCGACATATTCCCTACTTCCGCCGCAAGGTGGGCGTGGTCTTTCAGAACCACCAGTTGCTGTTCGACCGCACGGTGTTCGATAACGTCGCCCTGCCCCTGCAGATTGCCGGCTATCAGGCCTCGGAAGTGGGCCGTCGGGTGCGCGCGGCGCTGGACAAGGTGGGGCTGCTCAGTAAAGAGCGGCACAATCCGATCATGCTCTCCGGCGGTGAACAGCAGCGGGTGGGTATTGCCCGGGCCGTGGTCAACAAACCGCCGCTGCTACTGGCGGATGAGCCGACCGGTAACCTCGACCCGGAACTGTCTGCCGACATCATGAATCTGTTCGAACAGTTCAACGAAGTGGGCGTGACGGTGATGATCGCCAGCCACGACCTGGCCCTGCTCAAGCGTATGAACAAGCGGGTGCTCGGCCTCTCCGGCGGTCAGGTGGCTCACGATGGAGTCCTGCCGTGAGCCCCCGTCGACCCACCGCCCGTAAAACCGCCGCTCCGGCGGCGAAGCCTCGCAGCCAGGGCGCGAGCCAGAGTCGTACCCGCCTGACCGACCGACTGGATTCCTGGCAGGCCCACCACAGCACCACCGCAGTGGAGAGTCTGCAGCGGCTGTTTCGCACGCCCCTGCAGAGCCTTCTTACGTGGCTGGTGGTGGCCGTCGCCGTGGCCCTGCCCGCCGCGCTGTACCTGGTGTTGAGCAACGTCCAGAATCTGGGCTACAGCTGGCAGGACTCCGGGCAGATGTCGGTGTTTCTGGTGCGCGACTCCCGTCCCGAGGCGATTGAAGCGCTGCGCACCTCCCTGAACGAGGATGCGCGAGTGGACCAGGTGGAGCATGTGCCGCCCAGTGCGGCACTGGAGGAGTTCAAGTCCTACTCCGGCCTCGGCCGGGTGCTGGAAGGGCTGGATGAAAACCCGCTGCCGGATGTGCTGCTGGTGCGCCCGGCCACCAATGACCCCGAGGCGCTCACCGAGCTGCGCGATCACCTGTCCGGGCAGGCCATCGTGGCCGAAGCGCGCCTGGATATGGCCTGGGTCAAGCGCCTGCAAGAAATGATGGTGCTAGGCCAGCGGGTGGTGCTCGCGCTGGCGGCGCTGCTGGCCCTGGGGGTGCTGCTGGCGGTGGGCAATACCATCCGCCTGGCCATCGAGAACCGCCGGGACGAGATTCTGGTGGTCAAGCTGGTGGGCGGCACCGATGCGTTTGTGCGTCGCCCCTTTCTTTACACCGGCTTCTGGTACGGACTTGGAGGCGGCGTTCTGGCGCTGGGGTTGTTGGCGTTGGGCCTGTGGTGGCTGTCCGGGCCCGTGGCCCGGTTGGCGGATCTGTATCAGAGTGACTTTCGCCTTCGGGGGCTGGACCTGACCCAGAGCCTGCAATTGGTGCTGCTGTCCGGCCTGCTCGGGTTGGTGGGGGCCTGGTTGGCGGTGGCGCGGCATTTGATCCAGATAGAGCCGCGTTGACGTATTCAGTGTCATAGCGTGGTGGCGGCGGATGCGTGCTTACGCACTTATCCGCCCTACGTGGATTTATACCGCTGCGCTCGGCCGTAGGGCGGATAAGGCCGAAGGCCGCATCCGCCGTAATAATTACCGAATGGGACGAATACCCACTGCTTCGCGGAGTTTACCGATAAACTCACGGCTTTCTTTGCGGGCTTTTTCGGCGCCGGCCTGCAACACCTCTTCGATGTGGGTCGGGTTGGCCAACAAGGCTTCGTAACGCTCCCGCGCTTCACCCAACTGACCATTCACCAATTCAAACAACTGCTTCTTGGCTTCGCCCCAGGCGATACCCTCGGCGAATGCGGTGCGCATTTCATCGGTCTGCTCCGGGGTGGCGAAGGCCTGCCAGATCTGGAATACGGTGGAATCATCCGGGTCCTTGGGATCGCCGGGTTCCAACAGGTTGGTTTTGATTTTGTTGATGTGCTTTTTGAGTTTTTTCTCGGGCAGGAACAACGGAATGGTGTTGTTGTAGCTCTTGCTCATCTTGCGGCCATCCAGGCCCTGCAACACCGCCACATGGTCGTCCACTTTGGCTTCAGGCAACACGAAGTGATCACCGTAATGGTGATTGAAGCGCGCGGCGATATCGCGGGCCATTTCCACGTGCTGGATCTGGTCCTTGCCTACCGGCACTTCATTGGCGTTGAACATCAGGATGTCGGCGGCCATCAGCACCGGATAGCTGTACAGGCCCATGGTGACACCGAAGTCCGGATCCTCCCCCGCTTCCATATTGGCGGCGACGGCCGCTTTGTAGGCGTGGGCGCGGTTCATCAGGCCTTTGGCGGCCATGCAGGTCAGCAACCAGCAGAGTTCGGGAATTTCCGGGATATCCGACTGGCGATAGAACACCGCTTTGTCGGTGTTCAGACCCAGTGCCAGCCAGGTGGCCGCGATCTCGCGAGTGGACTGATGCACCTGCTCCGGGTCCTGACATTTGATCAGCGCGTGGTAATCCGCCAGAAAATAGAAGGATTGGGCATCGTCCCGTTCACTGGAGCGGATGGCCGGGCGAATGGCGCCGACGTAGTTGCCCAGATGAGGCGTGCCTGTGGTGGTGATACCGGTTAGAACCCGCTGTTTACTCATGATCGTTATCGTATCGCTGTTCAGTGGTGGGAACGAAAGGCCGCTATGATACAGGCTGAAACACCGGTTTTGCACCCGACACTCAGATTTTTGAAGTCCGCGACAGCCCAATCAGCTCATCCCGATAGACCGGATGCCAGCGCCGCTCATGCAGAAAATCGATATCAGGTACAGCAAGCCATTCGCCCTGGGCCCGCGCCCGACACCAACTCAGCAACCGTTCCGCAAACGCCTGGGCCTCAAACTCGGGATTTTCCGGATCGCTCAGGTAACCGTATTCGGGCGCAAACCACTCCGGGTAGGCTTCGCGATCCGGCACCAGGGGGCGACAGCCCGCTGCCACCGCCTCCAGTACCGACAGGCCCTGAAAGTCATGCAACGCCGTGGACAGCACCACATGGCTCTCGGCCAGCAGGCGGCCGTAGGCTTCCCGACTCTCCACATAACCCCAGGCGCCCCCAGCGCCGTGAGCGTCCAGCAGGGACTTCAGGGCCTCAAAAGCCGGCGGTTGCTGGCGGAACTGCTGCCCAACCACGTGCACGCGAATCGGCGGCTCGCCGGCTTTTCCCTCCGGACACAGTTCGAAAAAACGGCGCAGACCATTGAGCAGCCGATCCGGCGCTTTGTCGTATTCCCAGCGGTGGTTCCAGATCAGGGTCAGAGGGCCGTCCTCTGGCGCCCGGTCCGGCACAAAACAGTCGTGCTCGATCGGGATGGGCATCACCCGACTGCGGGCATGCAGCTGCGCCAGAACGGTATCCGGCACCCGGTCCGGCAACCGCGATAGCAGGTCCGCCACCCCGGCGAGAAAAGTCCGCCGGTTGTAATTGGAATTGAACGCCACCTGATCGGCGCACAGAGCCGTGTACAGGTTGATCAGTTGAGGTTCGACATTGGCCCGCTGTTGCTTGCGCTGTGGGTAGGCAAACTGATTCTCGTGAAAGTAAACCAGGGTGGGAATGCGCGCGACTTCGGGCACCAATCCGCGCAGAGCCGACAGGTCCACCATCGAGGTGGCAATCAGGAGGTCGTAGGGTTCACGCAGGCGGTTCGCCTGCTCAAACGCCCAGAGAAAGCCACTGCCCCTCATGCGCCACTTGAAATGACGCGGGGGCAGACTCAACTGTGTCCACTGCCAATCCGGGTACCGGGCGGCCAGTTGCTCCCGCCATCGACGATGACTGGGGGCATCGTATCCGGACAGAAGCAGGACGCGCATCAGTTGAGCGGCTGACCGTGGAGCTGTGCCGCATCCGTCAGCAGGTAGACCTCAAGACCGGCCTGGGCCAGCAACTGCACGGCGACATCGCTACGTCGCCCGGCATCATCGGAAACAACATAAGCGGTGGACTTGTCGAGTTCGTCCAGAGCACCGCGCAACTGCCCGAGCGGGACATTGCGACTGCCCTCGAGCTTACCGAAACGCCGCTCCACCACCAGACGGACATCGAGAACGACGAACTCGCCCAAAGAGGCGGAGCGCTCGCCCCACTCCGACGCCGGGATTGTTTTGACCACCGGCTCCTGCAACAGGGTTTTGAAGTCCGCTTTTTCCAGGCGCATCAGCCGCCCGGCGGTCAGCATGTCGACATTGGCATTGCGGGTCGTATCACCGACCAGCGCTTCCTCACCAAAATAGGAACCCGCGCCCAATTCCGCCAACACCCGACCGGCCTTGTCGGTTACCGAAGCGCGCCCGGACTCGAGCACATAAAAATAATCACCGGGCTCCCCTTCGCGCACGATTGATTCGCCTTTTTCGACGTCGATTTCTTCGAAGCGGACAAACAGTTGCTGAATATGGCCCGGCGGTACGCGAGTAAAGAGCGGCGACTCCAGCAGGTAGGACATCCAGTCATGATCATCCGCCCCGCTACTGTCACCCTCGGGGTGATCGCCGCTCTGACTCCAGGCCATCACCAGATCCAGAAAGTCGCGCTCCAGAACAATCAGCTCGACGTCCGTTTTGGCGACCGCCGACACTTGCGTGGGCGAATGATCCGCCAGAGGAAAGCTGGCATTGTCCGATCCCGCCTCCAGGCTGCTGCTCTGAAACTGGGCATCGATCAGGTCGACCCGGCCGGATACCAGATAGTGCTGCACATCCAGGGTTTTGCCCCGTTTAAAGATCAGTGTGCCGCGGGGTATCTCTACCCACTCGGCCTTTTCCAGCACCTTGTCCAGGTACTCATCAGACAGGCGATCGAAAGGGGAAAAAACCCGTAAAGTGTCCCGTTGGAGACTCATAGAACGTTTCTACCGTGCAATCAAAACAAACGGGGAATGTTGATCCCCAGCGTATAGGCAGTCTCGTCCAGTTGAGTATCACGGGCCAGGCCCAGGTCCAGTGTCCAGCGGGTGCTGCCGACATTCATTCGCGCGCCGCCGGCAATGATCGGATCCTGACGGCGATCATTGTCATACATCTCCAGAATCCAGATCGGTCCGGTCACAGGTTTGAACGTCGCCGCCGCGCCCCAGGTGGCGTAGGTGTCATCCAGTGGCCGATCGTGCTCCACCCCACCGTTGAGGTGCAGCGTGAGGCTGTCCATGGGCTGGAAACTCAGGGGAATATTGAGATAGTAGGTGTCCATTTCGCTGGTCACCCGGTTGTAGCGAAATCCCGCACTGCCGGCCAGCGCCGGGCCACTGCGCGAAGCCCACAACACCCGCTTGTAATCAAGCCCGATGGTGGTCAGCTCGTCATTGGACAGGTTGTACTCCAGTGGGAGCTTCCACTCGCTGGCACCAGTAATATTGCACATTGGCGCCACCGTCGCACGGGTGGTGGGATCCATTCTCGTAACCCAGGTCTCAAGGGCACAGGTTTGTGGTGGCGTTGTGGCCGCGTCATCAACCAGAAAGTGGCCACCATTGGCGCCTGCCTTGACGGCCATCAGTATCGAAGCCGCCGCAAGCATCAGTGGCAAGGCCGCTCGCCCCAGCGTTGAACGATAGAAACTCCCGGACATAGACCCTCCAGTTGGTGTCATGATTGCCCCGGCGGATGCGGGTAGCGATAGAATTCATTGAGGATCTGATGAAGATAGGCCGCATCGTCCCGCCCCGCCAGCTCGCGAATGGAGTGCATGGCAAAGGTGGGCACACCCACGTCCAGGGTTTTGACGCCCACTTCGGCAGAGGTGATCGGCCCAATGGTGCTGCCGCACTCCATGTCGGTCCGGGAGACAAAGGTCTGGACCGGCACGTCCGCCCGCTCGGCAAGGTCACGAAACAGGGCGCTGCTCTCACTGGTGGTGGCATATCGCTGGTTGGCGTTGACCTTGATCACCGGCCCCCGGTTCAGGCGCGGGCCGTGATTGTCGTCATGGCGATCGGCAAAGTTCGGGTGCACGCCATGAGCGTTGTCCGCGGAAATCATCAGGGAGGCATCCAGCACCCGCATACGGGTTTCCGTCTCGGGCACCAGGCGCTCCAGAAACTGTTGCAGCATGGGCCCCTTGGCACCGCAGGCGGAGGCACTGCCCACTTCTTCGTGATCGTTGCACACCAACAGCGTGCTGTGCCGGTCATCGGCCTGCAGCAGGCTCTGCAGGCCCACATAACAGCTCAACAGGTTGTCCAACCGGGCACTGGCGAGAAAATCCTGGGCCAGACCGATCAGTGCCGGTGGCTGGGTGTCGTACAGACTGATTTCAAAATCCAGCACCTCATCCACCGTCAGCAACGGTTGTTCAGCCAATAACTGGGCCTTGAGCCGCTCGCGAAAGGACGGCTGATCCACGCCATCTATTTCACTGAGCAGGAGCGGCGGCAATTCTTTCTGCGGGTTGATGCTGCGCTGGCGGTTGGCTTCCCGGTCCAGATGAATGGCCAGGCTGGGCACCACCGCGACCGGCAATTTGAAATCCACCAGACCGCTGCGGATTCGGCCCTCACCATCGCGATAGCTGACGCGCCCCGCCATGGACAGGTCCCGGTCAAACCAGGGGGCCAACAGCGCACCACCGTACACTTCCACGCCAAGCTGAGCATACCCCTGGCTGGACAGGTCCGGCTGCGGTTTCACTTTCAGGCAGGGGCTGTCGGTGTGGGCACCGACCATCCGGATACCGTCGGTCTCCATGGGCTCGCGCCCGTAGATGAAACCAATCACGGAGGAGCCATTACGCATGACCCAGTACTTGCCACCGGGTTTGAGACTCCAGCGCTCACCCTCGACAAGGGGCTGGAAGCCGGCCAGGGTCAACTGGGCCGCAATATTCTCCGCCGCGTGAAACGGCGTGGGGGATGCCTGCAGAAACTCCAGCAGGCCCCGATTGAATGCGTGGGACGAATGATCAACCATAGATGAATTCTAACCGAGTGAATCGAGACAACAGCGTGCTCGACGCTGACATGTTTACGAGGGTATCAAAGCGCCACCCAAATGAGCGCCGCCCCCAAGAGCAACCGGTACACGACGAACGGCATCATGCCAATTTGCCGAATATAGTGCATGAAATAGTGGATGCACACAAACGCGCTGACCCCGGCAATGGCCGCACCACCCACCAGTTCCCCCCAGGGTGCCGGCTCGCTCTGCAGCCACAACTGTAAGGCCTTATAGCCACCGCTGAGCGCAATCACCGGCACCGATAACAGAAACGAGAAGCGGGCCGCATCCGTTCGCGTCAGCCCCAGAAAAAGCGCCGCAGTTATGGTGATGCCGGAGCGGGAGGTGCCCGGAATCAGGGCCAGTGCCTGGGCAAGGCCGATGATCAAGGCGGTTTTCCAGGTAATATCGAAGACGGTTTTGGCACGCCCGCCATGCCAGTCCGCCCAACCCAGCGCCAGGCCGAATACAATCGTGGTAATCGCCACCACCCACACCGAGCGCAGATGGGTTTCGATCGCGCCATCAAACACCAGTCCGGCAAGCGCCGCCGGCACCGTTGCCAAAATCAGATACCAGGCGAGCTGGCTGTCTTCGGTGCTGTCGCGACGGGCAAACACCTGCCCCAACCAATCCCGTGCCATGGCGCCCAGGCTGTGGCGAAAATACAGTACGACGGCGCTGAGCGTTCCGACGTGTACCGCGACATCAAAGGCCAGCCCCTGATCCGGCCAACCCAGCAACTCCGACGGCAGCAGCAGGTGCCCCGAACTGGATATCGGCAGAAATTCGGTAATGCCCTGGATCAGGGCCAGAAAAACAATCTGCAACAGGTCCATAGCGCTTTCCGTGACAATGATGAGGCTCAGGAACGAATCCGCTCGCGTTTCTTCCAACTGATTTCATCGCGCAGGTAAACGGGCCGGGCCTGCTCGGCCGACACCGCCTGCCCCTGCGCCAGCGCAAATGCACCCAACGGCAGCATATCGCGGGCGTCCGGATGCACGTCCATATCCACCGCCGATGGCGCCAGCTTTTCCAGTGCCGGGTAGTGCCAGCCCGGCCCCACGCCATAAAAACCCGCCTCCCCGGTGTGCCCGGCGGCAAGCTCGACGACCTGCTCCGGGGGGGAGACGGCTTCATCGGTCAGGGTTTCAACACCGCCGGCACCGGATTGGGGTTTGACCAAAGTCCAATACACTTCCTGCATTCTCGCATCCAGCGCAACCAGCAACGGCGTGGAGGCGCTGGCCAGGTCAGGATGCCGCCGATAATAACCGACCGCCATGGCTTCGAGCGTGGACACGCCCACGACGGGCAAACTCCGTGAAAACGCCAACCCTTGAACCACCCCCAAACAGATTCGGAGGCCGGTAAATGAACCCGGACCGCGACCGAACACCAGCGCATCCAGGTCGGCCAATGCCAACCCAGCCTCCGAGAGCACCTCGTCCACCATGGGCAGCAAACGCTGGGTGTGGCTCTTGGCGGCCAGCTCAAATCGGGAAATGATCCGCTCTCCGTCCTGCAGCGCGACGGAGCAAGCATCGGTTGAGGTATCGAGGGCAAGAAGTCGGGTCATAGTGTCACGTGGGTCCAGAGAGAAGACGCCGCATTCTGCCAGATTTCACCCCGCCGTGCATCGATCTACCTCACGTAAGCCTCCACAACGAAAAAAACCCGGCTCCCGGCCCATTTCGGCCGGGAGTTCCGGGTTTTTACCAAAGGCGACCCCGTACAGGGCTTCGCCTGGCCTAAGCGACCGCCCGGCCCGTACTGGACGAGTGAGCGGCGCCGACTCGCGTCTTACTTCTTACGCGGACGACCGGCACGCTTGGCGGTCGCCTTGCGAGCCCGGGTTTTCGCCGGTGCGGTGGCGGTCCGCTTGGCGGTAGCCCGCTTTTTGGTGGCCTTCTTCTTGGTTTTCGTCTTGGCTTTGGCGGCGGCTTTACGCTCGACCTGCGCCATTTTCACCTTGGCCTTCTTCTCGGCGGCTTTGGCTTTGGCAGCGGCTTTTTTGCGTGCGGCCTTCACCTTGCGCTCATCCGCCTTCTCGCGGGACTTTCTCCAGCGCTGCTCGAAGGAAGCCTTGGCTTTTTCGAGATCGGTTTCGGCACGCTTGGCCAGATTTTCGCGCAGCTCGGTAATCTTGGCTTCAGCCGCTTCGGCTGCGGCTTTTGCGGTTGCCATCGCCTTGGCTTTGGCAAGCTCTACGCGCGCTTCCGCGACCTTGGCTCGAGCGGCCTTGGCCTTTTCATTGGCCTTGCTGACCGCTGCGGTGGCAGATTTTGCCGAACGCTTGTCAACCGCGCGCTTGGAAGTAGCGGCTTTCGACTTTGCCGCCGTCGCTTTCTTGCGAGCGGCCTCTACTTTCTTCGCGTGATCAGCAACATCTTTCTGCAGCTTTTCGATTTTCGCTTCCACTTTTGCCACGGCCGCGTCAACGGTTTTGGTGGTTGAAGTGGTGCGTTTTGCGGTGGCGCGTTTGGCAGTTGCCTTACGCTTTTTTGCTACTCTGGCCATAAACGTTTCTCCTCAACTTCGTATCGTTGTTTGCACATCAGTTGAATCATAAACCGAGCACAGTCTATGTGCGTCCAGTCTGCACACAAATACTATGTAAAAATTAGCCACATTGCGAGTTTTTAGCAAATTATTTGATGATTTTTCGGCTTTTTTTTAATTTTTATCACGTTTTTGGTAAAACTGAACCGTTTCAGGTGTTGCCGGAATGCAACGCGGGTAATTCTTCATTGCTCTAAAACGCATCAGGGCCCGCAAGCGGGCCCTGATGCAATCGCAAAAACGGAGACGTGATTCTTCGCTTATTGCAGCACCGATTCCAGCTGCGCGCGAATATCCGCAATGCTGCCGACACCTTCAATGCGAGTGTACTGAGGCGCGTCCGGGTTTCCGGATTTTTCCAGATCGCGGTAAAAGTTGACCAGCGGTTTGGTTTGCTCATGATACACCGACAGACGCTTACGCACGGTATCTTCCCGATCGTCTTCGCGCTGAATCAGGGGCTCGCCGGTAATATCATCCACCCCTTCTTCTTTGGGCGGTTGATGGTTGATGTGATAGACCCGACCAGAGGGCTCATGCACACGACGACCGGCCAGACGGGAAACAATTTCTTCATCATCCACATCGATTTCAATCACGTGGTCGATTTTGATCCCTTCATCCAGCAGCGCTTGCGCCTGGGGGATGGTGCGGGGGAAACCATCGAACAGAAAGCCCTTGGCGCAATCCGGGGCCTTGATGCGTTCTTTTACCAGTGCGATGATCAGGTCGTCCGGCACCAGACCGCCCGCCGACATGATGTCTTTTGCCTGCAAACCCAACGGTGTGCCTGCCTTGACGGCCGCTCGCAACATATCACCGGTGGAGATCTGGGGAATACCGAACTTATCCATGATCAACTGAGCCTGGGTACCTTTACCGGCTCCCGGGGCACCGAGCAGGATTACTTTCATGGGTTGCTCCTCTAAAGCAGTACGGATTGGCGGACTGATGGCCAATGAAAAACCGCATACGATACACGCACGGCCCCGGGAGCACAATATTGGTCCATGCGGCTAATTCTGTAACTTTCAGCCGTCACACAAGCCCCGTTTGGCGACAATCAGCCCCCGGAAACCCTTGATTTGTCGACTTTCACCCACATTCCTTATATAGAGGAGCCGTTACCGGCAGGTTCCGTAGCGGAACCGACATCGGGTGGCCACTTTTCCCTATCGGGAGTTAGCTGGCCGCAAAAAGCTGCTCTATACTGAATTTGAGGGGGTCCGGTCGACCGCCCACACTGACCAGCAATGAGGTTTTATCGATGAAAGTCAGCGAACTCATGAGTCATTGGGAAAAAAATGCCCGCGGCGAACTGACCAAGCAGGCCTACGCCGTGCACCTGCCGGTGGAAGATGCGGCACGCATCCAAGCACTGTGCGAGATGTACCCGAAAAAAACCCCGGAGAGCCTGATCACTGACCTGCTCTCCGCCGCCTTGAGCGAGCTGGAATCCGGCATGCCCTATATAAAAGGTGGGACCGTTGTGGCGGAGGATGAACTGGGCGATCCGATCTACAACGACTCCGGCCCAACGCCCCGGTTTCTGTCTTTGAGCCAGAAGCACCTCCAGAAACTCAAGGGAGAGCCAGCCTGAAACAGGCTGGCGACACCGGAAAAATCGTCCGCGGTAGACTATGCTTAGGTCTTGTGACACCTGCCAACAGCAGAGGATAAGACTATGGGACTGTTCAACCGACACGAGCAGGACAATGCACCGGAAGACGAAGACCTGGACCTACCCACCCGAGACGACTTCCACGCGCCTCTGGTGGATGAGCCCAAAGCCCGCAACGCAACCCGATACAGCATTGACGACGCCATGGCGCTGATGCGCCAATTGCCCGACGATCCGGATGAACGGCTGATGGAGGTCATCTGTAAAACCCTGGAATCGGCGCGTATCCGCACCGACGATGTGCTCCAGGATGCTAATCAGAAAGAGCAGCGTATTCGCCGTGAGCATCAGGGAATCGAGCAGGATATTGCGGCCCTCCAGAAGCAGATTGATGATAAGCAGGTGCAACTGGCGGAGCTCAGCACCTCACTGGAGGAGCTGACCCGTATAAAGGCACGTTTTGAGCAGGTCCGGGCCCCTCAGACACAGGCGCCGCCCGCACCAGCAGCAGCGCCCCTGACGGATTCCGAACCCTTGAGCGACAGCCTGGAAACGACCGAGCCGGCCACGCCCATTGCGGCCGGGCGCCGGGGGCGTGGCAGCCTCTCTTCCTGATCCGGAAACGCCCCAAAACCTTCGTCAAATCAGGCTTTTGCTCACCTCGGGCAGAGGCCTGATCTCAAGCGCCAACTGCCCGCCGTCCGCCCCCTGATTGATCATACTCGCCCTAATTGATTGCCGCGCCCGCGCCCCCTACAATAGGTAGTGAGAGAAATTCATAATCAGGATAAAAACTATGTCAGTATCAACCTCCTCCGATTCCATTGATCTGGATGACTACGACCGAAAAATTCTGCGCGCCCTCCAGGGCAGCGCCGACTACTCCATGGCCGATCTGGGCAACCTGATTGGTTTGTCGCATACGCCCTGCTGGCGCCGCCTCAAACGGCTGGAAGCCGAAGGCATCATCCGGGGGAAAGTGACTCTGCTGGACCCGAAAAAGGTGGGAATGCATGTGGTGGTGCACAGCGCCGTGCGCCTGACCAGCCATCAGAGTGAAGCCCTGGAGGAGTTTGAAGCGGGGATACAGGCCGTCCCCGAGGTACTGGAATGCTATGCCAGCACCGGAGACAGCGACTATTTATTGAAGGTGGTGGTCAACAGCATCGAGCATTACGAGCAGTTGCTGAATGAAAAGCTGCGCCCCCTGCCCCATGTTGCCTCGATTCGCTCGAACTTCGCGCTCAAGCAGGTGAAATACACCACCGAGCTGCCACTGTAGTCAGGCCGGAAAAGAGGCAGGGACGCCTCAGGCATCCATTTCAGCGAACTGCTCCGCTTCCTGGTAAATGATTTCCGACACCACTTCATCCTGGTGCTTGGTCGCACAGTCCACCGTGATATCGGCATAACGCTGGTACAGGGCCCGGCGCTCCTCAAACAGGTCGGCCAGGGTCTGTCCCGGCGCACAGGCGATGCCCCGGGTGGAAAAGTTGTGCACCCGCCGTTCGAGCTCCTCCAAGGGAACGTCCAGGAACACAATCCGGCCCGCCTTTTTCAGGTGCTGCATACCGGGGTCGCTGTAAACCACGCTGCCGCCGGTGGCGATCACATGGTTGAGATACTGCGACTCCAATAACACCTGCTCTTCCACCTTGCGCAGGTACTCGTAGCCGTGATCGTAAATGATGTCCTGAAGCGCCTTACCCTCTTGGGTCTGGATGAGAATGTCGGTATCCACAAAGGCCTTGACCAACTCCTTCGCCAGCAGCAGCCCCACGGTGCTTTTACCCGCGCCGGGCATACCGACCAGTATCAGACTGTTGCCAATCGGCTCGCTCACGGAAGTCTCCTCGTATCACGCCTGGCCCGAAAACTCGGGCCGGCTCGTTAACGTCAGACCTTGAACCTTACCACCAGTTCTCTCAGGCTGGAAGCCAGGTCGGTCAGGCGCCCACTGGCGCTCGCCGTGGTCGCGGCATCATCCTGTGTCCGTGCTGCTAGCTCGTTGATCTCCACCATATTTTTGTCAATATCGGCGGTGACGGTACTCTGCTCTTCGGCGGCGCTGGCAATCTGAATCGCCATATTGGTAATCCGCTGTACCGCCTCGGCGATATCCTCCAGGGATTGCCCGGCCTCCCCGGCGGCGGTTACCGCCTCTTCGGTCATTTCGCTGCTGGAGGTCATGGCCTCAACCGCTTCCTGCACGCCGGACTGAAGCCGGGTCAGCATGGTGCGGATATCCTCGGTGGACTGCTGGGTGCGGCTGGCCAGGGTGCGAACTTCATCCGCCACCACGGCAAAGCCACGCCCCTGCTCGCCCGCCCTCGCCGCCTCGATGGCAGCATTCAGCGCAAGCAGGTTGGTCTGCTCCGCAACGCCGCGAATCACATCAATGACGGAGGTGACGTTCTTGGCTTCTTCTTCCAGACGGCGCATGCGCTCCGCCGTTTCGCCAATGTGGGCCGAGAGGCTGTTCACCCTGGCCACGGCCCGCTCAATGCGCTCGCGCCCCACATCGGTGGTGCCCGATGCGTTTTTGGCACTGTCGGCGGTCTCGTTGGTATTCTGCGCCACTTCCTGAATGGCGGCGGTCAGCTCATTGACGGCCGCCACCACCATATTGATGGCCTGACCCTGATCGTCCGCCGCCTTCTGGCTGCTGGTGGAGGCCTGCAGCACCTGCTCGCTGGAAACGGAAACGTCTTCGGTGGTGTGACGAATATCCCCAATCAGTTGCTGCAACCGGTCCATAAAGCGGTTCACATGCCCGGCCAGTTGCCCCAATTCATCGCGCCGATCGAGGTTGATGCGCAGCGTCAGGTCTCCATCGCCCTCGGCGATGTCGTGAATCCGGCCGCTGATTTCGTTCAGAGGGCGTGTCACCACCAGGGGCAATAACAAGGCGGCCAACACGGCAATCAGAGTGCCCGTCACACCCGACAGAGTAAGGATCGAGGTCATCTGCGCCTCTTCCGCGTCAACCCGCTGATTGAGCCGGTCAACCTGCTCCAGGCGGCGTTCGGATACTACGTCCAGGTGAGTTCGAAGCGCGTCGAAAGCCTCCGCCACCTCGCCGAAGGAGCGATCCTCCAGGAAGGCGAGTGTCATCCGATCGGCACTGCGAGCATCCTCAACAATGGACTCGCTCAGGCTAAACCAACGATCGTAGAGTTGTTGGAAGGTTTCCCGCTCTTCGCGGGTGGCGATCTCGGAGAGGTCCAAGGACTGAATCGCGCGATCGTAAGTCTGCTGGGCATTATCCTGATGGTCGCGATACAGCGCATCCATTTCGCTGCTACCCGGGTCGGCTAACAGCATGGCCCGCTCGGCGGTCAGCGCCTGATAAAGGTCGCGATCGGCCTGCATCAAAAGCTGGATTTCCGGAAGGTTCACGGTACCGATGGTGTTCGAGTAGCTCCCCATCTGGTTCGCTGCCCGCACCGCGTAGATGCTCACCGCAATAAAGATAATAACCAGAAGCGATAAAGGCAGCATCAGCTTCCATCGAAAGCTTATATTGTTGTACCAACTCAACATAACGAACCCTTCAACAAGACCTATATAAGAACATCCAGCGTTTAACAGACCGTATCGAAATACCTATCCACCCACCGTACAACGCTGAGCCTCATCGGGATTGGTTATTAAAGTGTAGCCGAGAAAAGACAAAATCACGCCTGGCCAATAATCATCGGCCGGGCGCAACATTTCTGAAGAAAAAATCGGACGGGATTTTACCGGTGGAGTTTCAGACTGACCTGAGTCAGCTTCGAGTCGCGCATATCCAGCACCACAAATTCCACATCACCCAGGCGAACCCGGTCGCCCACCACCGGCTGGCGGTACTGGCTGTAGATGTACCGAGCGATACTCCAGTTGGCCATCTCCTCCGGCACCTCAAAGCCATAGAGCATGCCGAGGTCCGCCAGCTTGGCCCGGGGCGTGACCACAAATTCCCCGAAGAACGCCTGAGCCGACAGCCGGTCCGGCTCGTCCACCCCCACCAGCAACTTGTCGAGGGCGGGCAAGTCCGTGGCGGAGGCCAGCAAGTAGACGTGATCTCCCGGCTCCAGGGTATGACTTTCCTTTAGCGACAGGGGCTGATCCTCCCGCAAGACGCACAACAGGCTGGCGCCCGCCGGCAAGGGCAGTTTATCGGTGGGCGAGCGCAGCGCCGGGCTGCCTTCGGCCAGCTTGTAGCCGACAAACTCGTAGCCCACCTGCCCCGGCACCCCCAACTCGACCCGCTGGACCCGTGAGGAAGTGGTGGGGACATCGAGCTTCAACCAGCGGGCCAGGGGCGCCACGGTCCAGCCCTGCATAACCAGAGACACCAGCACAATAAAGAAGGCGATATTGAAAAAGAACGGCCAGTTCTCAAAGCCTGCCAACCAGGGAAACATGGCCAGCACAATCGGCACCGCGCCGCGCAGCCCCACCCAACTGATGAACAGCTTTTCCCGCCAGGCGAACTGAAACGGCATGAGACACAGCCAGACCGCCACGGGGCGCCCGACCAGAATCAGAAACAGCCCCACCAGCACGGCGCTGGGTGCATAGAGCATCAGTTCGCGGGGCGATACCAGCAGGCCCAACATCAGGAACAGACTGATCTGGGCCAACCAGGCGATACCGTCATGGAAGCGCTGGATGTTGTAAAGCCCTCGGGAGAGTCGGTTACCGACCACCAGGCCGGCCAGGTACACCGCGAGGAACCCACTGGCCTGCAGGACCGCTGCCAGGCCAAAAATAGAGATGCCACCAAACAGGGCCAACAGAGGGTACAACCCCGGGCTCAGGGCCAGACGGGCGACACCATAGGCGAGAATCCTTCCGCCCAGCAGACCAATGCCAGCCCCCAGCCCCATCTGCCAGACAAACTGCCCCAGCATCAGGGCGTCAAAACCGCTCTGCTGGCTGACCATGAACTCCACCAGAATAATGGTCAGAAAGATCGCCATCGGGTCGTTCAGACCGGATTCGATTTCCAGCGTCGCGCCCACCCGGGTCTTGAGCGCCAGCCCCTGCATGTTCAATACCGAGAATACCGCCGCCGCATCGGTGGAGCCCACAATCGCCCCGATCAGCAAGCCCTCAACCCAACCAATTCCCAGAATCCAGGCGGCAAAAGCGCCGGTCAGGGCCGCTGTGCCCACCACCCCGACGGTGGCCAGGAGCAAGGCTGGGCGCAGCCCGACCCGAAAGTTGTGCCGATCAGTGCGCAAGCCGCCATCGAACAGGATCACCGCCAGCGCCAGCGTGGCCAGGAAGTACGCCGATTGAACATCGTTATAACGAATGCCACCGAGGCCGTCTTCCCCCGCCAACATACCGATAATAAGGAACACCAGCAGCAGAGGCATGCCCATGCGCGGGGAGAGGGTGCTGGCGAGAATGCTGATCACAAACAGCATTCCGCCAAACAGAATGAGCTGGTTCAAGGTATCCATAGGGCGCCAATACTACTACATATCCAGAGAATGGAGCCGGCCAATTGTGCCAGCCCCGGTAACGTCAGGGCGGGTTTCCTGTTATGATCGCGCCTGACCCCGAAACCGAACCTGCCAATCTGAAGTTGTCTCTCATGTTTGATCAGAACGCACTGCAACAGCTGTCTCAGCTCAAATCCAACCTTCGCTCGGAGAAGGACCTGGCTCAAGGAACCGTGCGCACCACCACCCGTCGCTTTGCGTTCGTCCACCTCGATGATGGGCGGGATGCCTTTCTTCCGCCCGATGAAACCATGAAGGTCATGCCCGGCGATCGGGTAGAAGTCCAACTGACCACCAACCGCAAAGATCAACTGGAAGCGCAACTGGAGCGACTGCTGAGCAGCGAATTCACCACCTTTGTGGGTCGCTATCGCGTCAAGGGCAAGGCCCATTTTGTGGAGCCTGACGTCGCCCAGTTTACCCGCTGGCTGTTTATTCCTCCAAATCAGCGCAAAGGCTTCGACGATGGCGACCTGATTCACTGCAAACTCAGCCGCCATCCATTTCATCACGAAGGCAAGGCGCAGGTCACCATTCTCAGCGCCATTGGCAAGCCCGGCGAGCCTGGAGTGGAAAGCCGCTACATCACCGCGAAATTCGAACTGCCGACGGACTGGTCCGATAAGGCGCGGGATCAGGCCCAGGCCATCAACCTGACGCCCATCACCGCAGATGATCACCAGGAAGACCTGACCGATCGCCCCTTTGTGACCATCGACGCCGAAACCACGCGGGATATGGACGATGCGGTTTACCTGGAGGCGCGCGAGGACGGCTGGGACCTCTGGGTCGCCATCGCCGATCCGAGCCGCTACATCGAACCGGGCACCCCGCTGGACCAGGCCGCCGCGAGCCGGGCCAGCACCGTCTACCTGCTGGGCCAGAGTGTGACCATGCTGCCGGCGGAGCTGTCCCACGACACCTTTTCACTGGTGCCGGATCAGCGCCGCCCGGCCCTGGTGTGCCAGATGCACATCCAACCGGACGGTACCATTACCGACTACCGGTTTTCCGAGGCCCTGATCCGCTCCCACCACAAGCTGAGCTACACCGGCGTCACCGAGTTGCTCGACGGTGGGGATGCCCCCGTTGACCTGCCCGCCGAGCGGGTCGAGATGCTCAAAGCCCTGCACGCCTGCGCCACCGCACGCAGCGACTACCGTCATCAGCACGCGTTGATGATGGAAGACCGTCCGGACTATTACTTCGTCCTGAACGATCAGAAGAAAATCGAACGCATCGAGAAACGCGAGCGCACCAAGGCGCACCGGATTGTAGAAGAGTCCATGCTTGCCACCAACATCTGTGCGGGGGAACTGTTCACCCGGCACCCCGGGCACGGCATTTTTTCCAACCACGTCGGCTTTCGCCCGGAACGACTGGACGATGCCGTCAGCCTGCTGAACGAAGACGTTCCGGACTACGAGGTCGGCGACCTGACCGCGCTGCGTCACTTCCAGAAGCTGCTGCGCGATCTGCGGGTCAACCCGGACAATACTCCGGAATTCGAGTCCCTGCTGCCTCTTGTCCAACGGATGCTGCAGGCCGCCTCCCTGTCCGCCGATGCCAGCGAGCACTTTGGTTTGGGCTTTCCCCATTACGCCACAGTCACCTCGCCGATCCGGCGCTACCACGACTTTTACAATCACCGGGCCATCAAGCGGATACTGCGCGAGCAACCCGCCCAGCCACCGGAACCTGCGCTGCTTGAAAGCCTGCAGAGTCAGCTTCAGAAAGGCCGTCAGGCCTGTCGTCAGTTGGAGCAGTGGCTGGCCTGTGATTTTGTGCGCGACAAAATTGGCAGCGTACACACGGGCACCATCGCCCTGGTGAACTCCATGGGCTTCGGGGTGCGTCTGGACGACTGGGGTATTGAAGGTTTTGTGCGGTTGGCCAAAGATGACGTCAAGCCGGCATTTGATTCAAGGCGCCTGAAAATCACCCATGAGGCTCAACAGTACCAACTGGATCAGCAGGTACACGTGATCATTCAGGGCGTGGACGATGAGCGCCAGCGGGTGATATTGGAAGTGGTCGATGAAGCCACCGCCGAGCGGTTGAAAGCCTGGACAGACGCCCCCGCTTCCGACGAGTAAATCACGCCGCCTCAAGAAGCATTAGACACAAAAAAACCGGCCGCCAACAGCGTTGACGGCCGGTTTTTTTATTGACGATTAAAAGGTCGCGCGCACGCCCAGGGAGTACCGGGCTTCGTACTCGTACTGCCAGGCGAACTGATCTTGAAATTCGAGGTAGTACTGCTCTTTTTCGTCGGTGATGTTGGACGCGTTGAAGAACACATTGACCGCGTCATTGATATCGTAACTGGCTGACAGGTCCACATAGCCGGTCGCCTCCTGCCACAGGGCGCCATTGCCCCAGGTCTGGTTGTAACCCGCTACACGCTCGCTGCGGTAGTTGTACGCCACCCGAGCCTGGAAGGGACCGGACTCGTACCAACCCACCAGGTTGAACACATGCTCGGAGTTATCCTGGAACGGCAGGTCACCGCCGTTGAGATCCTGATTGCCGGACTCGCTGGGTGAGTAGGTGTAGTTTACGTCCGCACCAAAATCCTCCAGCACACTGTCATACAGGAAGTCACCGAAGGCGAGCTTGGCACTCAACTCGAGCCCTTTCAGCTCACCGCCGCTACCCTGAACACTGGTGGACACTTCCACTTCCCGACGCACCACACCGTCCTGGTCCGGCAATGCCATCTGCACCGAACCGCTCTCGATGAAACTTTCGACATCGATGTAGAACAGGCCGGCACTCAAGGCACTGGCGGGCCCCAGGTAGTATTCCAGCGACAGATCGTAGTTGTCCGCGCGCCAGGGATCCAGCTCCGGGTTACCGTCGGAGTTGCCACCGATCACGATAAACTGCTGGTACGTATCGCTACTCGCCTCACCGTCGATGGCGTAGTTGGGGGCCAGACCCGCACCCCACTGAGCCAGATCCAGCGGCGCCATGGTCTTGGTGGCCGCGGCACGCAATACCCACTCGTCGGTCAGATCAAAGCGCAGGTTCAACGAGGGCAACACATCGCTGTAAGAACGCTCGGTACTGACCTGGCCCAGGAACTCGTTGGCGGCACCATAGGGTTGTGGGCTGCCCACCTGGTTCTGATCCACGGTGAGGTCGGTTTCCACCACCCGCACGCCAACATTACCGCTCATGATGCCGCGGGAGAAATTGGCTTTGATGTAAGTGCTCATCTCATCCAGGTCGACCCCATAGGAACGCCCCGGATTGATCGCCCGGCGGGTGCCCGGATACAGTTGGTTGTGTACACCTTCCACGTCGTCCATGTACTCCGGATTGACCGTCCAGACCGGCGGTATGCCCGTGGCACTGCCAAAGTCGCTGACCTGAATGGGATCGAGGCCGGAGATGGGGGTCGGCACACCGGCGGTGTAATAGTCGCCGCCCTCACCGTAGGTGCAGGCACCCTCAATACCGCCGCCATTCAACACCACGTCGGTGGCCTTCCACTTCACATCGCAACCACCCACCGGCGAGAGCAGATCAAACTCGAAGTTGTCCACGCTGCGCTGGCTGTAACGCACGCCAAAGTCCACGCTATCGAGCATGCCACGAGCGATTTCGTAGCTTCCGTCAAAGCGGACCACATCCACATCCCCTTCGCGCAGGAAGTTGTTCTCCGAGGCGAAAGCACCCAGCGAATAGCTGTTCACATCGTCCACATAGCTCTGCAGACTGCGGCTGGCGATACCGGCCTGAGGTTGACCATCGCGATTCAGGTTGGCGTTGTTGTCCCAACCGCTCCAGTGTGGGTTATCCCCCTGGTAGTTCACGGTGAGCACCGGCCAGCCCTGATAGCCATCCGGATTGGTCTGCAGGCGCCCTTCCGCGCAGTCACCCTGCTCCCCGGCGGTACCCGCTGGGTAAAGCTGGCAGTCCACACCCCACTGGCTGCCATTGGCCAGGTCGATATCCATGTAGCTGTTCAGTTGCTCCTGCTCGGCACTGCCACTGACCAACCGCGCGCTGCCGGTAAAGGCGCCACCGTTGTCGTAATTCAGCTCCAGATTGAAGTTCTGGGATTCCGCTTCGGTCACCCCCACATCCGAGTAGGACTTCAGGCGCATGCCATTGCCGGTAAACTCCTGAACGGTGTGCAGCTCCCCGCCGCTCATCTCAACCCCTTTGGGTGTACTGATGCTCGGGTAGGCCCAGCCCCACCGGTTCCACTTATCAGAAAAGGCGACGCCCATCTGGCGATCGTAGTCTTCCATTTTGGTGTAGAAGGCTTCGGCGACCAGCTCAAAACCATTCCCCAGATCCGCCTGGAACGCCGCATTCAAACCATCGCGCTCACGCTCGGAGGCTCGGTTGAACGCCGAGTGACCCTGATAGGCCCAGAACGTATCGCCAACCACGCCGTTATCGTTCACATCCACACCATCAGCGGTCACCCGATCACCCATGCCGCCAAGCTGCGTGTCGGCGCTGACCCAACTGTATTCCGCTCCATCGCGCTCCGACGCAAAACCGGTCCAGCCGGCATCGCCATTCATGCCCGAGTAGGTATTGGCCAGGTTGGAGGTCTGATGAGCGAACGACACCAGAAAACCCACCGTGTCGGTACGCCAGTTCGCCAGGAAGTTCACGGAAGGGTCGGTTTCACCGGTTTCCTTGCCCCGCCCGACTTGCGCCGCACCGGAGAGTGTCCAGCCATCATCAAACCCGCTGTCGAGCGGGCGATAGGTTTCCAGATTGACCACACCGCTGATGCCGCCCGGATGGTTGGCGGCCGTCTGGGATTTGATCACCTGGGTGCCGGAAAACAACTGTGAGGGAATGTCCGAATAATCCGGCTGGACCGTGGTGATGGAATTGGCACCCAGATAGGATTCGCCATTCAAGGTGGTGGAAACCTGCCCCAGGCCTCGAATGTTCAACGATCCCCCTTCCCCGGCGTTGCGGCGAACCTGAACACCGCTGATGCGCTGCAGGGAGTCGGTGATGGTTACATCCGGCAGCTTGCCAATATCTTCCGCTGAAATGGCATCGACAATGGAATCGGAATCGCGCTTGACGTTGACCGCCGTTTCCTGGGCGCTGCGGACACCGGTGACGATCACCTCCTCCAGCATCTGCATATCGTCCTGCGCCAGCGTCGGCGCGGTCAGGCTGCCCGCCGCGCAGGCGGCCATAACCGCCGGCAGGAATCGCTTCTGAAAAGACTTTGTTCTGGATGACATGGAACTCTCCTATCAATTGCTTTGGGTTTTTATATCGGTCCGAATACCCGGCCAGCGTCGGGGCTGACCCCCAGAGGTGACGCTAAAATGATCATCGATACTCATTAGAATCGCGCCAAAATATGGCACAAAATTCATCTTATAGGCTTAAATCGATGGATTTTTAACCATTTTGGGTCGAAATAGGCCGTGTTTCGGACCCCTATCAATCTACCTGAATACCATTTTTGTAACCGATTACAGGCGAAAGTGAGCATATTACTAATAAAACCCGAGTGCAACCGCTTTACACTTTTTTGTATTTGGAGCCGCCAAAACGGCGTGGGACGTGAGAAGCGAAGGAGAGAGGCGCTCCCGGGGAGAGCGCCAGACGGCACCCGGCCACTGTGCTTGGCCGGGTGCCCTGAGAAGTGAAGTCGTTGCTAATTGCGAGACAGAGGCCGAACTTTATTACAGGGGTTTGATCGTTATGTTTCTGAACTCAACGCCCTGCCCTTCGGATTGCAGGGCAATGTAACCCCGGGTCAATGGCTGCCCGTCTACTTTGAGTTCCGGGTCAAAACCACTGACCACACCGCCACCGATCTGCGGCTGGGTGTACTCAAGTACGGTCTCACCATTGACCCGGTGAACCACCCGCGAGTCGCCGTAAACAATCAGCTCACCCTCAACCCACTCGCCGGGCTGATAGGTCGCCGAGGTGGAGTTGATGCAGTGGCGCTCATCAATCTCCCCGTCATACACCACATCCGTGCCCGGAGAGCACATATTGCCGGTCGGGCGCGGGTTGCCATCGTCCCGATCCGCCAGCATCTGGTACTCCACGGAAATGGGCCAATCCTGCTCTTTCAGAATGGTGTTCGGGTCCTGAGCATGGAACATGATGCCGCTGTTCCGGTAGGCGTAGCCCGGTGCATCGTCGAGCCACTGATCCGTAAACCGGTACTCGAACTTCAGGTGATAGGACGAGAACGGCTGCTCGTAAAACAGGTGACCAAAGCGCTCGCCAAAACCGTCCTGGTAACCATCATAATTGACCTGAATCACGCCATCCGCCACCCGGAAGGTATCGGCGTAATTATCCCCGACTTCATGGTGATGGATTTTGACCACCCAACCATCCAGGTCCTTTCCGTTGAACAGCGATTGCCACTCTCCGGAGTCCCGGTTCTGCTCAGTGGCACTGCAGGCCGTCAGCCCGATAAAAAACAATGCACCGGCGGCTCGGCCGGGTACACGAGTCAGGTTGATGCGGTTATTTAAAAACTCCATGGCACGCTCCTTAAGTTACGTGGCAATTACGCGACCGAGTAGTCAAACACAACAATGTCTGCCACCAGCGGCACAAACTCCGCCTTGAGCGCGTCATGCTCCGGATGAGGCAGATAGCGCTGCCGCGCCTGCTCATCGGCAAAGGTCATCAAAACAGCGTGGGTGAAACCCTGATTCAACCCTTCGGGGCTGTCATTGAGCCCCCACTCCACCGCTTCGACTCCCTCCACGCGGCTGGTCATGGATTCGAACAGCGTGCGGACTTTCTCGATCTCCGAAGCGGTTGCCTCCGGCTTGAATTTGACCAGAAGAATATGTCGGATCATGTGTTTTCCCGTGTAAATAAAGTCAATGACAGACGCTGCACCTCAAGTGCAGGCGACCTCTATAAGTCCATCAGCCGTGGCAAGAACAAGGTGACCTCCGGAACCAGTGCAATCAGGATCAACACCAGAACAATGATTCCATAGAAGGGCATGAGCGACGGCAATATACGCTCAACTTTCTCATTGGCGACACTGGCGCCCACATACAGACCGCTCCCCACCGGAGGCGTGATGGTACCGATACTCAGGTTATAGACCATGAGGATACCGAAATGCACCGGGTCCACACCAATCTTCAGGGCGATGGGCAACAGTATGGGGGTAAAAATCAGAATCGCCGGACCAATATCCATAAAGGTGCCAATGATCAACAGAAACAGCGTAATGATCAACAACACCATCACCGGGTTTTCCGAGAGCCCGAGAATTACACTGCTGATCAGATCCGGAAGCCCGGTAATCGCCATGGCAAAGGACATTGCCGATGAGGTTCCCAACAGGAACATGATGATGCCGGTCATCACCAGTGACTGCACCAGAATATTGCGCAGGTCCCCAAAGGACACCGTGCGATAAACCACCATGGTCAGAAAGGCCGTGTAGGCTACCGCAACCGCCGAGGCTTCAATCGCGGTAAACACACCGCCGACGATACCGACCACCACCACGATGATCAGCAACAGGCTGGGCAGCGCCTCCATCGTGACACGCCACGCCACGCCCTTCTCCACCAGTACCACGGAGCGATAGCCCCGGCGACGGGCAATCACATAGGTCACCAGCATGCACCCTGCACCCCAGAGCACTCCGGCCACCAGGCCGCCCGCAAACAGCGCCGCAATCGAGGTGCCGCCACTGGCCAGGGCATACAGAATGAACGCCGTCGTCGGGGGAATGAGCATTCCCGTGGGCGCCGAGGCGATATTGACCGCCGCGGCAAACGGGTTGCTGTAGCCCTCTTTCTTGCTCATGGGCACCATGACGCCACCAATCGAGGTGGACGCCGCAATGGCGGACCCCGAAATGGCCCCGAACATCATATTGCCGGCAATATTGGTGTGGGACAGAGAGCCGGGGATATGCCCACTGAACAGTTTGGCAAAATTCACCAACCGCATCGCGATGCCCCCGGAATTCATGATCACCCCGGAGAGAATGAAGAAGGGCACCGCCAGCAGGGAGAAGCTGTCCAGGCTGGAAAATATCTTCTGCGCTGTGGTGAACAGCGCAACATCCATGGGCAACACCGAGGCGATGGTGATCACGGAGGACACCGCAATACAGATACCAATGGGAATACCCAGGACCAATAAAAACGCAAAAGACCCGATCAGTAACAGCGCCGCATCAAACATCCTGTGGTGCCTCCTCGTCCGAGCGCAACTCTTTTTCCAACAGCTCGATGCAATTCAGCACGCTGTACACCGCCAGAATTCCCCCGGCCAGCGGTAAGGCCGAGTAAACATACCCCATGGCCAGCCCCAGCGATGGCGACACCTGATTCATGGTGATGCTGGTGGCGTTGTATCCGCCCTGGACGAGAATGAAAATGGCGAACGCCAGAAAGGCCAGCTCGATCAGTATCTGCCAGTAGTGTTGCCAGTGAATGGATACCTTGTCCGAAAACAGGGTAAAAGCAACATGCTTGCGCAGACCGGCCACATAGGCCATTGAGAGCATGGACACCCAGACCAGTGAAAAACGCAGAAACTCCTCCGAATAGGTGCTGGGAGCCCCCAACAGATAGCGACTGATAATCTGCCAACAGGTCATGGCGACCATCACCAACAACCAGACACTGCACACCACCTCAACCACACGGTCCATCACCGTTCGAATCCCGTTGATCAAGCGCATACCCTACTCCGTCTCATCTGCTGTGGACCTGATTTCGCGGTAAAGCGAATACTGCTCGGGATACTGTTTCAGGGCCTCATACATGGGCTCAACCGCCTCGCGGAACGGCGCGAGCTTGACGTCAATAAAGTTCACCCCGAACTCATCAATCGCCAACTCCCGGGTTTCCGCCACGGCCTCGTTCCAGGCCTGTTTCTGAAACGCAATCGATTCCGCCATGGCCTCATACACCGCCGCCGTCTGCTCATCGTTCAGCTTGTTCAGCGTCATATTGCTGATGACCACCACATCGGGAATCCGTGTATGCATGGTGTAGGTGTAGTGCTTGGCGATTTCGGCGTGTCGGGCAATGGTGAGGGCAAACTCGTTATTCTCCGCCCCGTCCAGAATGCCCTGCTGCATGGCGGTGTACACCTCGGCCTGACCCATGGCCACCGGAACCGCCCCCAACAGGCGCATCATCTCGATGGCCGCCTCGCTCTGCATGACCCGTATCTTCCGTCCTTCAAGGTCCTCCACGGAACGAATCGGGTCATCTTTCACGTAAAAATTGCGTGAGCCGGAGTCGTAATAACCCATACCGACAAACCCGTTCTGCCGGGTGGAGGCATAGATGGGCTGCATGATGTCGGGATTGTCCATGACCCGGTAAAAGTGCCCGGTATCCTCGAACAGGAAAGGCATGGAAAACACACCGTAGATGGGTGAAAAACTCTCCATCAGCCCGGCGGACACCTTGGTGATATCCACCGCGCCCACTTGCAGCAATTCCACCAGCTCACGCTCACCGCCGAGCTGGCTGTCCGGGAAAAAGCGGACCTTCACCTCGCCTCCGGTTTTTTCCTCAATCCGCCGACCGAGCAGGTGCAGGGCATCAATCACCGGCTGGCTGTTCTGGGCATAGGCGATAAACAGGGTGGTACCACGGGTTGCGCCGGAGAAAATGCCGGAGGCCGCAATCACGGCAACCGCCAAGAGCGCGATAATGCCCACGCAAAGCGCTTTCAGCGCCCGGGACAACGGGGGGCGAGCTGTCATTATTATTCTCCTACCATCAAGAATACATCGGCAGAATACGAGCCTTCACAGACGAAACGGGCGCCAACTTGATTTCATTATAAATCATTTTCGATCAAATTTAGGCAATTGTAACCCAGAAAGTGCGTGATTGAAATATAGTGAAGGCTAAATTATCGGAAGGAAGCGCAGCGCACCCTGAGCATCATGCAGCGCGATGCCGGTAACCGGGGCGAACGTTCGAGTAGACGCTCAGCGCGGTGACCGTCACCAGAATCAGCAGCAGCCCCAGCACCTGGAAGAGTCCCAGGCGTTCATTCAACAGCACCACGCCGAACAGGGAGGCGGTGACCGGCTCTACCATGGCCACAATGGAGGCTACGGCCGGTGCCGTATAGTTAAGACCCCGAATGTAGATCACAAACGACAGGCCCGCCCCGAGTACGCCCAGAATCACAAACAGGAGCCAGATTGGCGCACTCAGCACCGCCAGCGCCTGCTCCGTGCCGCTGAGTACCAGGAGAATGACACTGAGCACCCCGAAAGCGACCAGTAACACCGCCTGTGGGCTCCCGTGCGGAGCCGCGTATTTGAAACCAAAAATGAACACCGCGTAGGACAACCCGGAGAGCAACCCCGCCCCGACCGCAACCGGCGTCACCTCGCTGGCGCCCACTTCATAAATACCGGTGAGCAACACAATACCGACAACCACCATGGCAATGGCCAGCCACTTGGGCAAGGTCGGTTGCTCGAGCTTCAGCGTGAAAGAAACGAGGTAAACAAACACCGGCGCGCAATACATCAAGGTCGCGGCGACTGCCACGCTGCCCTCTGCGATGCTGATAAAATAGAATGCGAAATTGCCCGCCACTCCCAGACCGGCAATGACCGACCAGAACCACAGTTGGCGGCAGGCCAACCCACTGCCGCGCGGCCGAAGAGCCAGCCAGGCGGCCACAAACAGCAGCCCGATCGCGCCGCGGTAAAACGACACCACCAGCGGCGCCCAGCCCTCGCTGGTAAGCACACCGCCAATACCGCCGGCCAGCCCCCAACAGAGCGCTGCCAGAGCGACAAAGACCGGGCTCTAGAGAGTTTTGTCAGCCTGAATTTTTTTCATTGCCTCATAATCCTCTTTGGCTCCCCCTCCGTGGTCCAGGTCAGCGCAGCCCGTTTCCGTGGTGTGTACAACGGAGACAATTACTCAGCTAAAACTTACGCAACTGATAATAGATTCCCGCCCCCTCTTCGCAGTATTGTTTGAGACTCAACAGAAATATCGCCCAGTTGTAATTACAGAAACGGTAAAACTCGGTCACCTCTCGCCAATCCGTGTGTTTAAGAGTGATCGCTGTTTTGCTTTCTCGCTGATCTAACTCAAAAATGACTTTCGTGCCAATCCATTCGGGATCCGAATCAGTACAGAGCCAAACCATCTTGTTTTTGGGCACCAATTCTAAAACCTTCATTTTTGTTGGGTGCTCGTCTCCAAAGCGGAATTCATTGGTCGCATCAACTTGGGCTATGAATTTTAGATCTCGGGTCCACACCTCAGTCAATCCAGCCTCAGTGGTCAACGCTTCGTAGACCTTGGATAGAGAGGCATTCACGTACTGAACATGTTCAATACTTTCCATAAATACTACTCTCAAACAACGGGTTACCGCCTTCCAGCAGGAAATGAAATTCCTCTAAGCTGACTGACATTATCAGACCTCTAATTCGCCAAGCTAAGCTGCCAGGATACGCCATATCTATCATTCAGCCAGCCAAACTTTTCACTGAACCCATAATCACCCAAAGGCATCAGTTCAACGCCTCCGTCAACCAGGGTTTGAAAGGCCTCTTCGATCTCCGCTTCCGATTCGCACTCCACATACAGTGATATGGAGGGTGTAAAGGTAAACTTATGACCGAGGTGGCTATCGAGTGCCAAGAACTCCGTGCCGTTCAGCATAAACCGAGCCAACTTTACAGAGCCTTCCGGCTCATGCTCACCTGCTTTGTAGTACTCAACACCAACGATTTTAGAATTGGAAAAAACAGTTGTATAAAGCCTGATTGCCTCTTCGGCTTTTCCAGCCTGATCGCCAACAAACATAAGGGATGTTGCAATAGACTTCATATCTCCTCCGCACCAAAAAAACACACTGATCGGCCGATTAGAGCACAGATGGAAGTTGCGAAACAAGGTCGGAACTGTAAGAAATTGTACTTCCATATTTGGCGCTATTTGTAGTGGTCAAGTGTTTTAGG
>NZ_DGMV01000088.1:25074-30862 GCF_002388575.1 Marinimicrobium sp. UBA4509 | reverse complement strand
GCCAGAATCACTATGCCACTACAGGTCGACTCCATTATTGCAACACACAAACCCTTTGAGGTAAGCAGGTTAAGTGCTTTGTACAACTCTATCCAGCTTCCCCGAGCACTGATTGTTGAGCCACCCATCTCGATCTTCTTTCGGGCCGTCCCCAATGGAAGATCGAGGACCACTAAGTCATACCTCGTATTTGACCCAGTACTGTCAAGCCAATCATAACCTTCGACTATTGCCCCTGCACCCGGAATGTCGAGCAACGGATCACTCGAAAGCTTTATGACTATAGCTGACTCAATCAACCGCGAGGCCGCCAACGCCTCGACGAAACTCCCTACGATGAATTTTGGATGTGTCACTACTCCACCCTCATTATTCCTACAAAGCATTCAACGCCGTCGCTTTTCGGTATAACGAAGTCCCAGCGCGAGTGCGCTCGTCAACAGCCACGGGTTAGCTTTTGTTGATAGATTTTTTTGCGACGAGGTTCCACGATTTAACATCGGGTTCACACTGCATCATCTTGACATCTTTTCTCCCCCAGGACTGAAGCACATCCTTCAACTCTTTGTCAGTAACAGAGCCACCTTTGGTAACATTTCTATATAAATTTCGCCCTAAATAAATTTCTTTAAGCGAGTTTTCCGGCACATCAAGGCAGTATAAAGGTCGACCAGAGACAATTACTTTATTCCACTCACGATATCGACCACTACCTGTGTGATATCCGAAGGGGATATTTTCAATATTTTTTACAATACGGACTTCTTCTTCGTATGCCCACTCAAGAGACTTATATAGAAAAGCTCTTTTCATCAAATTGTAGGCATTCGAGTCAAAACGAAGTTTACCGCCAATGTTCATCAGCTCATGCTCGCCAATCACAGGGAGATCCTTATGAGGCTTTGTAGCTGAGTAGATCATCTCTCCATACTGGCTTGAAATCACATTGCTTTGCGGGTCTGAAAATCCGGCCAAATCACAATCATACCCAAGGACCACCCCTTGGTGAGAGTCTCCATAATGCGACCACATAAGCGCGTTTAACGGCTGCCGAGTCAACGATAAGACACCGTATTTTCTCGAGAAGCGGTTTCTGCACGCATCCGTGGCTGTTTTCGCGCTTATAGAATCATCGCCATCTCGAAAACCAAAGGCTGTGCACTCAAAAGGATCGTTCAAGTCTTCAAGGCATGAAAATCCTATTGATAGGGAATCGATCACCTTCCGAGCGGCATTGAAGGACATGTACTTGTATAGGATCATGAACCTCTCTCAAAAAAGCTAGCGACCGGCTTTTGGAGCGGATTTGCAGCCATTCAGTAGCGGGAAAGCCGTTCACTCCAAAGGATCAGCAACAACCGTTTATTATGTACTACTTAGCTTCCGCACTCACTGCATTTCCAGCCACCGACCTGCACATTTAAAATCTTCCATACGATGACAAGCAGCAACCACACACCAACAGTTGCGACAGTCAGAATCAGATGCACCAGAAGCATAAACCCGCTTGACTTACTATTATTTCGATGATGCTTGGTAGTTTTAGAACACCTTTTGCAGTACTCCAATTTTTCTTCGATTACTCTTGCCATCACCTTCTCCGCCTATTATTTAGATAATTAATTTTGCACATCCAACAAAACCACATTCAAAAGGGCGACGTCTTCCAAGCAACGGTTACATAAAAAGAAACTTTTCGGACACTTTGGAGCCGCGAAGCGGAAGGGAATTGTCCCGAAATAGCGCATGGTTAAGTCTTGTCTGATCTTTGTTCATAAGCATGATGACTCATGAAATCAATTTTTTGAATAATGGCTCCAAAATATTCTCAGAAGTGCGTTTTTTATAGACATTAAAAAGACGTCTCACTCTAACGTATTGGATAATACCAATAGATTTGGAAACCTTAAGAATATCTGACCTCAATTCGGCCAAAAGATGCTCGACAAGTTCACTCTCCATTTTTGGAAGTTCAGACTCAACATGCTCCGCTGAAAGGTCGTTATCACTAAGCATCTCCAAATAACGAACCCAATACTCACGGACTTGAGGGATAATATCCATTAGCAGCGAATTAGATTTAAGGCGATGTGCTAGCACGGGATTATTTCGAGCAATTCGTTCGAGCTTTTGGACATAACCTGCGTCATCCCAACCATTGACTTGGGATAGCATTGCTTCCAGCTGGGGCTTAACTAGAGGCTCCATAATCCGGAAAAACTCTTCATTTTTCGCCAAGTTCTTGTGGCCTAGACGCTCCATCACTTCAGCGCATGCTTCAAGATAATTTCTTGGTTTGAGGATTTGCGTAGCTCTTAACGAACTATAGACTCCTAGAAGCGTGAATATTAGCCCTCGGAATTCATCTTTATATTCAGCAGAACGTCTGTAGAGAAACCCCACACCTGCCAACAGGGACCCTAATATGGCACCAAACATGGAAGCTAAAAAACTAGGTGGTAAATCCAAAAAAGCCCCTCAGAATCTAACAACTGTATATCAAGCCTGTACGTTTATGAGTCAAGGTAGGCCACGGGGTAAAGTGCTGACACTCAACCAACTCCCGACAACAATACCTTCCTCCCTGGGTGTAAAAGTGTGCTGGCACTGTTTCTCCCGACCTGCGGCACGCTTACCTTTAACCAATTTCAGTAAGCCATTGATTTTTCTAAATTTTATTTTATCGGGTCAAAAAAGCGTTAACCGCCTGAATGTAAAGTGTGCACTAATTTTTCAGAAATTCAAATATGAGCTTTAAATCTTCAAATCACCCGCCCTGCACAGTACCCACTGGCCCAGGCCCACTGGAAGTTGTAGCCCCCCAACCAACCGGTCACGTCGAGTACCTCGCCAATAAAATACAGCCCCGGCACCGCTCTTGCCTCAAAGGTCTTGGAGGACACCGCCTGGGTATCCACCCCGCCGCGGGTGACTTCCGCGGTGCGGTAGCCTTCGGTTCCCGGCGGGACGATCTGCCAGCGGTGGAAGCCGTCGCACAGGGCGTCCATGTCGGTGCGGCTCCACTCCGCCAGGGGTTTGTCCTGCAGGCCGCTCGGGAAGATCGGCAGTTCCAGCCAGGTTTCCACAAAGCGCTTGGGCAGGTGGCGAGAGAGGCGGTTTTTCAGGGTGGTTTTCTGACCGTCGGAGCGCCACTGGTTCAGCAGCTCCCCGAGAGATTCTCCGGGCAGGAAGTCGATGGTGATGGCTTCCTGGCGGTGCCAGTAATTGGAAATCTGCAAGATGGCCGGGCCACTCAGGCCCCGGTGGGTGAACAGCAGCGCTTCGGCAAAGCGCTGCTCTCCGCACTCGACTGTCACCGGCAAGGACACGCCCGAGAGGGAACGGGCAATCTCCAGCCACTGGCCGCTCAGGGTGAAGGGTACCAGTGCTGCTTCACGCTCGGTGATCGGCAGGCCGAACTGTTTGGCGATCTGGTAACCGAAGCCGGTGGCGCCCATGGTGGGAATGGACAGGCCGCCGGTGGCCACCACCAGGGATTCGCACTGCACACCGCCGTTGGTTGTGGTCAACGTAAAGCCGCTGTCGGTTTTCTCGATCGATTCAATGGTGCACTGGGTCTGGATGCTCACGCCGGCTTGGTCGCACTCGGCCAATAGAATATCGAGAATATCCCGGGATTTGTGATCACAGAATAATTGCCCCAGCGCTTTTTCGTGATACTGGAGATCGTAGCGCTGCACCAGCGCCAGAAAGTCATAAGGGGTATATCGGCGCAGGGCGGAGATGCAGAAGTGGGGATTGTCGGAAATGAAGTTTTCCGGCGAGACATCGTAGTTGGTGAAGTTGCAGCGGCCGCCACCGGACATCAGGATTTTTTTGCCCACTTTATTGGCATGGTCCAACACCGCCACGCTTCGCCCGCGAAAACCCGCCGTGGCGGCACACATCAGGCCGGCGGCGCCACCGCCGATAATCACGCAGTCGTAATATTTCATGAGGGGTTTTGCGCCTGTTTGCGTGCCTTGATTTCGGCCCGGCGCTGGCGGAAAAAGTCGGTCAGTTGCTGCTGGCAGGCTTCGGCGAGTACGCCGCCCTGTACTTCCAGCCAGTGATTGTAGTAGTCCGTCTGTGCGAGTTGATTGCGGCTTTCCACCACGCCGGCTTTGGGTTCGGTGGTGCCGTAGACCAAGCGTGCGACGCGGGCGTGAATCAGGGCGCCGATGCACATGGTGCAGGGCTCGAGGGTCACGTACAAAGTGGTATCCGGCAGGCGGTAGTTCTGCTCCGCTGCAGCGGCCTGACGCAGCGCCACCACTTCGGCGTGGGCGGTGGGGTCCTGAGCACCAATGGGCTGATTGAAGCCTTCGCCGAGCACTTCATCGTCGCGGACCAGCACGGCACCGACCGGCACTTCGCCTCGCTGGGCACCCTGCTCGGCCAACGCCAGGGCGCGCTGCATCCAGTGTTCGTCCCGCGCGTTCAGGTCGTCCGTCGTTACTGTCCCGCCCACAGGTGATCCTTCTCCATGGGTTCCACATAGGCAAAACGCGGCACGGTTTCCCCCGCCACTTCCACCGACTCGTTAAACATGGACAGCGGCCGGACCCAGAGGCTGTAGTCGCCGTAGAGGCAACGATAGACCACCATGGCCTCCCCGGTTTCACTGTGGGTGGCCACTTCCAGTACCTGATAGTCCTTGCCTTTGTAGTGGCGATAGCGGCCGGGCTTTAGCGGCTCGTCGGGTCGTTCTTCGGTTTTGTTCATAACAGATTACTCGTTCTATCGGGCGTCGTATCGGGCCGCTACACAATGCCCTGTTCGCGCAAATCACTCAAGTCTTCCGCACTGAGGCCCAAAGCCTCCTGCAATACGCCGTCGGTATGTTGGCCCACCTCGGGGCCCGGCCAGTTGGTGCCGCCCGGGGTGCTGTCCAGGCGCGGCATCATCGCCGGGATTTTCAGCGGCTTGCCATTGATCTCGACCTGCTCAAACAGGCCCCGCGCCTGAAAGTGCGGGTCGGCCATCATATCCGCGACATTGTAGATCGGGCCCGAGGGCACCCGCGCCGCTTCGAGTTTGGCCAGAAGCTCGGTGGACGCGAGAGAACCACACCAGTCGGATAATGCACCATCGATTTCTTCCACGCATTCGACGCGCCCGGCGTTGGTGGCCATGCGTGGATCTTTCGCCATCTCTGGCCGATCCGCCGCGCGCATCAGGCGCTGGAAAATGGAGTCGCCGTTGCCGCCGATGACCACGTATTTGCCATCCTGACACCGGTAGGTGTTGGTGGGCACGATGCCGGTGACGGTGGTGCCCGAGGGCTCTCGGATCACACCGGCGCCGTCGTATTCCGGCACCACGGCTTCCATCAGGTTGAACATGGCTTCGTACAGGGCCACATCCACCACCTGCCCCTCCCCGCCCGGTTGGCGCTCGCGCTCGAACAGCGCCAGGGTAATGCCCAGCGCCGCGTGCAGACCGGCGATGGTATCACCAATGCTCAGGTTCGGGCGCACCGGCGCCTGGTCCGGGTGGCCGTTGACGTAGCGAAAGCCGCTCATGCCTTCACAGACCGAGGCGAAGCCGGGTTTTTTGGCGTAGGGGCCGGTCTGGCCGAAGCCGGAGATCCGGCAGTAGACCAGTGCCGGGTTGCTCTGCTTGATGACGTCGGGGCCGAGCCCCCAGTCTTCCATCACGCCGGGGCGGAAGTTTTCGATCAGGACGTCGGCGCTGTCGATCAGTTGCCGGGCGATGTCCCGGCCTTTGTCCTGTTTGAGGTCCAGGGTCACGCTTTTTTTGTTGCGGCCCAGGCTGCGCCACCAGA
>NZ_DGMV01000088.1:24401-24946 GCF_002388575.1 Marinimicrobium sp. UBA4509 | reverse complement strand
GCGGCCCAGGCTGCGCCACCAGAGTGAGGTGCCGTCTTCCACCACGCGCCAGCCGCGTAGGGCGTCGCCTTTGCCCGGGGGTTCGATTTTTATTACCTCCGCGCCGAAGTAGGCGAGCATGCAGCCGGCGAAGGGGCCGGCGATGAGTTGGCCGAGTTCGATGACGCGGATGCCTTCTAGGGGGCGGTGGGGGGTGGTTTTTGTCATAGGTCGATAATGGCTTTGCCGATCAGGGTGTTGGATTCCATCAGTTCGTGGGCTTTTTGGGTGTCACTTAGTGCAAAGCGGTGGTTTATCAAGGGTTTTACTCGTCCGAGGGCGATCAGGGGCCAGACGCGTTGTTCCAGTTCTCGGGCGATGCCGGCTTTGGCTTCGGTGCTCTGGGCTCTTAGTGTCGAGCCGGTGAGGGTCAGGCGTTTGAGCATTAGGGGCATCAAGTCTACCTCGACTTTGCTGCCGTCTAAAAAAGCGATATTGACGATGCGCCCTTCTTTGGCCGCTGCCTTGATATTGCGCTGGACGTAGTCGCCGCCGACCATGTCCAG
>NZ_DGMV01000088.1:23880-24284 GCF_002388575.1 Marinimicrobium sp. UBA4509 | reverse complement strand
TAGTCGCCGCCGACCATGTCCAGAATCACGTCGGCGCCCTGGCCGTCGGTGAAGGCTTTGACCTCGGTGACAAAATCCGCTTCGCGGTAGTTGATCGCCCGGTCCGCGCCCAGCGCCAGGCAGGCGTCGCACTTTTCAGGGCTGCCGGCGGTCACTATGACCCGGTGATCCAGGGCCTTGGCCAGCTGGATGGCGGTGGTGCCGATGCCGCTGGCGCCGCCGTGGATCAGTAGGGTTTCGCCCGGCTGCAAGCGGGCCCGCTGCCATAGGTTGTGCCATACGGTGAACAGGGTTTCCGGCAGTGCGGCGGCGTCTTCCAGGTCTAGCCCCTCGGGTACCGGTAGGCATTGATCCGCCGGGGCGACGGCGTATTCGGCGTAGCCGCCGCCGTTGACCAGAGCGCA
>NZ_DGMV01000088.1:20874-23768 GCF_002388575.1 Marinimicrobium sp. UBA4509 | reverse complement strand
GCCGCCGTTGACCAGAGCGCAGACCCGGTCGCCCAACTGCCAACGCTGAACGCCCTCTCCGACCGCGACGACGGTTCCCGAGACTTCCAGCCCGAGCACTGGGGAGGCATCTTCCGGAGGCGGGTAGAGTCCCTGTCGTTGCAGTACGTCGGGGCGGTTTACCCCGGCGGCGGCGACTTGAATCAACACTTCATGAGCGCTGGGCTCGGGTACCGGGCCTTCGGTCAGGGCCAGTACGGAAGGCGCGCCGGCGGCACTGTGGTGGATGTAACGCATGGTGGCTTGACCCGCCATATTCAGGGCTCCAGCCGGTCGATGGTCCAGTTGCCGTCGGGCTGCAGGTTGTACTCGAACCGGTCATGCAGCCGGTGGGCGCCGCCCTGCCAGAATTCCATCTGCTGGGGACGAACCCGGTAGCCGCCCCAGAAGTCCGGCAGCGGGATGTCCTGGCCCTCAAAACGCTGTTCCAGTTCACGGAAGTGGGCCATCAGGGCTTCGCGGGACTCAACCGGGCGGCTCTGGTGGGACGCCCAGGCGGACAGCTGGCTCTCCCGGGGGCGGGAGTGGAAATAGCGCTCGGATTCCTCCGCCGACAGTGGTTCAGCGATACCGCAGACATCCACCTGGCGCTCAAGGGTGTGCCAGGGAAAGTGCAGGCTGACTTTGGGGTTGGCGGCCAGCTCGCGCCCCTTGCGGCTGGTGCGGTTGGTGTAGAACACGAAGCCGTCGGAATCCAGCCCTTTGAGCAGCACGATACGCTGGGAGGGCTGCCCGTCCGGGGAGGCGGAGGCGAGCACCATGGCCGTGGGGTCGGGAATCTCCGCCTTCACCGCCTGCTCCATCCAGACTTCAAACTGATCAATGGGGCTGGCGCTCAAATCTTCCAGGTTCAAACCACCGCGCAAGTACTCCCGGCGCAGACTCTGCAAATCAAGACCCATACTCAAGACTCCCGGTGAAAACCGACTCCGCCGATGCGGAACCGTTAAAAAAATCGACATGAAACAGTCGCGCGTTCAATCTCTTACCGCGTATAGTACTGGTAAAACCCGATACCGTTAACCAGAGATTATGAACGACAGACCCCCGATTCTGGGCATTATCCTCGCTGGAGGACTCGCCCGCCGCATGGGCGGCGGCGATAAGTGCCTGCTGCCGCTGGGCGGCCAGACCCTGCTCCAGCGGGCGATTGCCAAAGCCAGACCCCAGGTAACCGAGCTGCTGCTCAACGCCAATGGCAACCATCTGCGGTTTACCCGCAGCGGGCTGACGGTCCTGTCCGACGAGTATCCCAATTTTCCCGGCCCTCTGGCGGGCATTCACGCCGGTCTGCAGTGGCTGGAAAACCATCGCCCGGAGCAACAGTGGCTGGCCAGCTTTGCCAGCGACACGCCGTTTTTCCCGGACAATCTGGTCAGCGAATTGTACCGCCAGGCGCAGGAGACCGAAGCGTCTCTGGTCCTGGCCCGCTCCGGCGAGCAGACCCATCCGATCTTCGGGCTGTGGCACCGCTCCCTATTGCCGGCCATTCGTGAGGCGCTGCAATCGGACCAGACACCGCGACTGCAGGATTGGGCGCGGGAACAGAACGCCGAATCGGTGACCTTTGAGCAGACCGGCTACGACCCGTTTTTCAACATCAACCGCCCTCAGGATCTGTACGATGCCGAGGCGCTACTGCCTCTGACCGACCGCGCCCGCTAGCCCCTGTTACCCAGGCCCAGCCCGTGCAATACGGGCCCCTTTCCGGTATACTCCGCCGCCTTCAAACCAAGCCACCGGTCTCACGGCATGCGCGCCGTTCCAGTCTGGGTGCTGATGATAACGATACTCATCACCGGTCTCGCGACTTGGCAGTCGACCCCGGGCATTAAGCCCTGAAGGTTGGCCCACGGAAGTTCCCGTTGCCCGTCCAGTTCACTTGTAAACCGCCACCTATCGGCCGGTTTGCCAGCCGGTTTTCTCTTTTCAAAACCATCGGTGACGCCCACCCTATGCGGCCGTCCACGGTATTGACTTCGATCTGCTGGAAGATACTTATGCTCGCAAACATTCGACAGGATTGGTTCTCGAATTTCAAAGGCGACAGCCTCGCCGGCATTGTGGTGGCGCTGGCGCTGATTCCCGAAGCCATCGCCTTCTCCATCATTGCCGGGGTCGACCCCAAGGTCGGCCTGTACGCGTCTTTCTGTATCGCCGTGGTCACGGCGTTTGTCGGGGGCCGCCCGGGCATGATTTCCGCCGCCACCGGCGCCATGGCGCTGCTGATGGTCACGCTGGTGAAGGAGCATGGGCTGGAATACCTGCTCGCCGCCACCTTGTTGACCGGGGTTTTTCAGATTATTGCCGGGATTTTAAAACTGGGGGCGCTGATGCGGTTTGTCTCCCGCTCGGTGGTGACCGGGTTTGTAAATGCCCTGGCGATCCTGATTTTCCTGGCGCAGTTGCCGGAAATCACCGGGCAAAATGCCACCCTGCCGGTGTATATCATGCTTGCGGCGGGCCTCGGTATCATCTATCTGTTTCCGCTGCTGACCAAAGCTGTGCCGTCCCCGTTGGTGTGCATTATTGTCCTGACCGGTATCGCCATGTACCTCGGTATGGACATCCGCACCGTGGGCGATATGGGCGAGCTCCCGGACAGCCTGCCGGTATTTTTGTGGCCGGATGTTCCGCTGAACTTTGAAACCCTGCAGATCATTTTCCCGTACTCGATCACCTTGGCGGTGGTCGGTTTGCTGGAGTCCATGATGACCGCCACCATCGTGGATGATCTGACCGATACCCCGAGTAACAAAAATCGTGAGTGCATCGGCCAGGGTACCGCCAATATCGGCTCCGGACTGCTCGGTGGTATGGCCGGCTGCGCCATGATCGGTCAGTCGGTGATCAAC
>NZ_DGMV01000088.1:20397-20692 GCF_002388575.1 Marinimicrobium sp. UBA4509 | reverse complement strand
TGATCGGTCAGTCGGTGATCAACGTGAAATCAGGTGGTCGCACCCGCCTCTCCACCCTGACCGCCGGGGTCGTGCTGCTGATTATGGTGGTGTTTCTGGACCAGTGGGTCGCGGCCATTCCCATGGCCGCTCTGGTAGCGGTGATGATCATGGTGTCGATTGGTACGTTCAGTTGGTCTTCGGTCAAAAACCTGAAAGACAACCCCAAGAGCTCCAGCATCGTCATGGTCAGTACCGTGGCTGTGGTGGTCGCCACCCACAACCTGGCGCTCGGCGTGTTGGGGGGCGTGCTGCT
>NZ_DGMV01000088.1:1093-20278 GCF_002388575.1 Marinimicrobium sp. UBA4509 | reverse complement strand
CCTGGCGCTCGGCGTGTTGGTGGGCGTGCTGCTGAGCGCGCTGTTCTTCGCCCGCAAGGTGGGCGACATTCTGTACATCGGCTCCAGCCTCTCGGACGACGGCGAGCATCGCACCTACCATGTGGTCGGCCAGGTATTCTTCACCTCCGCTGAGCAGTTTATTGACGGGTTCGATTTCAAAGAGGCGGTTGAAAAGGTTACCATCGATCTGCACCGCGCCCACTTCTGGGACATTACGGCGATCAGTTCCCTCGATAAAGTGGTACTGAAGTTCCGCCGCGAAGGGACCGATGTGGAGTTGATTGGCCTGAACGAAGCCAGTGCCACACTGGTGGACCGATTTGCCGTGCACGACAAGCCGGACGCTGTTGAACGCCTGATGGGCCACTAACCGAGAGAAAGAGTATGCACAACAAAGTGATTGCCTGTATCGATGACTCTCAGTACGCCGAATCCGTCTGTGATTACGCGGCCTGGTCCGCCCAGCGAATGGACGCGCCGCTGAGCCTGGTGCACGTGCTGGACGAGCCCACTCAGGGCAAGAAACAGAACCTGAGTGGCAGCATCGGCTTTGGCTCTCAGGAGGCCTTGCTGGAAGAACTCGCCAGCCTGGACGAGCAGCGCTCCAAAGTGGCCATGGAACACGGCCGACTGATGCTCAAGGCTGCCCGTGAACGGGTGGAGCAGAAAGGTGTGAACGAGGTGGAAACCCGCCAGCGTCACGGCGAGCTGGTCAGTGCTCTGGCCGAGCTGGAAACCGAAACCCGGATGCTGGTGGTGGGCAAGCGCGGTGCGGACACCGCCTCGGCCCACGGGCATATCGGTAGTCATCTGGAACAGATCATCCGCACCCTGCACCGGCCGATTCTCATTGCCCAGCAAAGTTTTGAGCCGCCCAAGGCGATCATGTTTGCCTTTGACGGCAGCGCCACCACCCGTAAGGGCGTGGACATGGTAGCCGCCAGCCCATTGTTCAAAGGCATTCCGATTCACCTGGTCACGGTCGGTGCGGACGTGGACAGCAACCGCGAACAGCTGGACTGGGCCAAGAACAAACTGACCGAGGCCGGTTTCGAAACCCAGGCCACCATCATTGCCGGTGACCCGGAAACCGTTCTGGAAGAGTATCAGCACACCCACAATATCGATCTGCTGATCATGGGCGCCTACGGCCATTCGCGTATTCGCCAACTGATCGTGGGCAGCACCACCACTCACATGATCAGCAAAACCCGCATCTCACTGATGGTGCTGCGCTGAGTATGAGCGTACCCGAGTGGTGGCGCCCGCTGTGCCGGTGGCAGTTCGTTCTGCTGCTGGCGATCTTCACCTATTTTGGGCTCACCACCGCCTCCGGCCCCCATATTCCGCAATACAACGACAAGCTGATGCACTTTCTCGGCTATGGCGTTGCCGGCTGGTCAATCACCGTGGCCCTACCGGGCTGGCCGGTGTGGCAGCGTCTTCTGGTGTTGGTGGTGTACTCGACGGGTATTGAAGTGATCCAGCATTTTTTGCCGCCGCGCACCTTCAGCCTCGGCGATATTCTGGCCAATGTCAGCGGCGCCCTTTTGGGTATTGGCTCGGCCGAGCTGGCCCGCCGGCTCGCTCCCAACCTGAGCCGCGCCTTACTCGAACGCTGATTCCTGACCTCGGGCCCCCTGGGTCAGTCGCTGGCGTCGATGCAGCAAGGCCGAATAGGTGCCCAACCCGGTTACCAATGCCAACACCCAACCAAATATCCGCAACACGAAAATCGGTAGCCAGTGCGCATCCTGAGAGCGGGTCTGCACCGCGAACTCCCAGCCACGTTCAGAGCCCAGGCGCACCACATCCTCGCCCTCAAACAGCGCCTCGTCGCCCCACAGGGACACGGAATTCCCCGGGCGGTTGACCTGCACCGCAAACCGATGGCGACTGTCCCGGTCCATCACCCCGAACATGGCGTCCAGCAAGGGCTCGGCATCAATCACCGTGGACAGCAACCCCCAATAGGCGTCGTCCACATAAATGGGATCACGGTAGATGAAAGCCTCACCGCCCTGAATCAGTTTCACGCCCTCGGACAGCACCGGCTGGCGCTGCTCCACCGCCCTTTTGACGTCCGGCCACTGGGTTTCGAGTTCGCGGTAATCCAGGCCGATGGCCGCCTGATTGCCTTCGGTGGGATAGACATAGCTCAACTGGTAGTCCACGGCCACACCGAAATTCCGGATGACCGGGCTGGTCTGGTAGGCCACCCGCAGAATATTGAGAATCTCTTCACGCTCCAGGGAGTCGTGGCGCACGGAAAAGTAACTGCTCAGACCACGGGTGAGATAAAGCACATTGTTCAGCTCGCGCTCGGCATTGGCGCGCAGGTCGGCGGCGAAGGTCACGGCTTGAAAGCGCTGATCGCTGTACAGCTTCCCCTTGTAAGCGAAGATCACCCCTTCCACCACGCCGATGACCAATAGAAACACCAGTGCAGGCACAATCAGGGGGGACCGTTTTCCGGACGATGGACTCAAACCGGAATTACCTCCATTTCAAAAACGACGCAAAAACCATCATACGCTTCACTCTGGCGAGGTACCAGTGCCGCCCCAGATCCCGCGAAGGAAGGCGGACACTTCATCCGCTGTGGGTTGCAACCAGGGGTCAAACAGCCAGAACGTATGCGGCGTATTGTCAAAGCGCTGAACATGGTAGCGGACCCCCAGCGGTTCCATCTTGGCGATCATTTCATCGCGCCCCACACCAAATCGTTCCCGGGCACTGTTCAGAAACAGAATCGGCGGCATATCGGCGTGGACATAGTAAGTGGGCGAGCCTTTATGCCAGAGTTCAGTTTGCTCCGCGTAGCGCCCGCCGAACCAGGAACCGGCGGACGACGGGTTCTTGCTCGGATCATCTTCGTAGTGACGCGCTTCCTCCGAGGTGAAGTCAGACAGACCATCAATATTCAGAATCGCCTGCACATCGCTGGATGCCGGGCTGTGTGCCCGCTGCGGGTCAAAGTACGGGTCGCCTGCGGTAATACCGGTCAGGCTGGCAATCTGCCCACCGGCGGAGGTACCACCCACGGCAATCTGGTCCGGGTTAACACCATAGGCCTCGGCATGCTCGCGTAACCACCGAATCGCCGCTTTGACATCGTGAATGGCGGCGGGAAAGCGCGCCTCGGGCGCCAGCCGATAACTGATATTGGCCACCACAAACCCTCGCTCCGCCAAGGCGTTGGCCAGGGGCGTCAGGTTTTCCCGGTAACCCGAACGCCAACCGCCCCCGTGCACCAGAACCACCGCCGGACGAAAGCTCCCCGCCTCTGGCCGATGCAGATCCAGTTGCAGCGCCCGCCGACCGTATTGCACATAAGTCAGGTCCCGCTCGACGCGTACTCCTTCGGGCGTATCGAGACTGGCGATTTCAATGTGCGGGAACTGCTTTACTTCCTTATGATAGGTATTTTCCGCCGTATAGGTGTTTTCAAACGGCACCGGAGGTTCGGTGATGACGGATCGGGCGCAGCCGAATAAAAACAGGAGGGCGAATAACCAGGCGAATTGTTTCATGGTGTTCTCTCATTGGTTTTATCATTTTGAATGGTTGATTTGGCACTGCATGGGTGCCGATAGTGACACAAAAAAGGCCAGCAAACGCTGGCCTTTTTTGTGACTGCAACACTTCACTTACGCTTAGAGCAACAGGCGACGCACGTCCGCCAGGGCTCCGGCCAGGAAAGTGAAGAAGCGACCGGCATCGGCACCGTTGATGGCGCGATGATCGTAGGACAGACAGATTGGCAGCATATTGCGCGGCACAAACTCTGTGCCATTCCACACCGGCTTGATCTGGGCGCGAGACACACCCAGGATGCCGACTTCCGGGGCATTCACAATCGGCGTAAAGCCGCTGCCACCCATGGCGCCCAGGCTGGAGATGGTAAAGCAACCGCCCTGCATTTCTGCAGCCGTCAGCTTGCCATCGCGCGCCTTCTTGGCCATGGCATTGATCTCTTCGGTCAACTGCCACAAGCCTTTCTTGTTGACGTCACGGATGACCGGCACAACCAGACCGTTCGGGGTGTCCACCGCGATACCGATGTGAACGTATTTTTTCTGAACAATATGTTCGCCATCGTGATGCAGAGACACGTTGAAGCTCGGCTCGGCCTCAAGCGCCGCTGCACAGGCTTTGAGCAGGAACGGCAGCGGCGTGAGCTTGGTGCCACGCTTTTCCGCCTCGGCTTTCAGGCCTTTACGGAAGTCTTCCATATCGGTGATATCGGCATCGTCCCACTGGGTAACGTGGGGGATGTTCAGCCAGTTGCGGGTCATGTTGTCCGCAGTGAGCTTTTTGATCTTGCTCATCTTCACTTCTTCGACTTCACCGAACTTGCTGAAGTCGATCTGCGGAATACGCGGAATGGCACCGCCACCGGCGGCCGGTGCAGCACCGGACTGAGACGCCGTGACAATGTTTTTCACATAGCTGCGCACATCGTCTTTGGTGATGCGACCGCGAGGACCGGAACCTTTCACCTTGGCCAGATCCACACCCAACTGGCGACCCAGTCGACGCACGGCGGGACCGGCGTAGACATCACCACTGTTGATGACTTCGGCGCTGGCACCGGTGGCGGTGGCCGGAGAAGACGGCTCGGCTTTAGGCGCCGGCTCGCTCTTGGCGGGCGCTTCGCTTTTGGCCGAAGCGGACGGTGCCGGCGCGGCACTGCCTTCGGCTTCAATGACACCGATCAGGTCGCCCTGGGATACCTTGTCGCCCTCTTTCAAGGCAATGCTCTTGATCTTGCCGGAGGCGGGAGCGGGAATTTCCATCGACGCCTTGTCGGTTTCCAGCACGATGAGGGTGTCGCCTTCGGACACTTCATCGCCGGCCTTGACGCTGACTTCGATCACTTCCACGCCTTCCGCACCGCCGATATCCGGCACCGGCATGTCCTGCTCACCGCCGCCCTGAGGCGCGGCCGGAGCGGCATTTTCCGAACCGGACTGGCTCACCGGCTCGCTCTGCGCGGGGGCTTCGCCACCGGCGGTTTTCATCTTACCGATGACATCGCCTTCAGACACTTTGTCGCCTTCTTTCAACGCGATGCTGCTGATGGTGCCGCTGGCCGGAGCCGGGATTTCCATGGAGGCTTTGTCGGTTTCCAGCACGATCAATGAATCCCCTTCGGAGACCTCGTCACCGGCTTTGACGCACACCTCAATGACTTCCACACCCTCGGAGCCGCCAATATCCGGTACCGGGATATCCATTTCACTGCCACCGGAGGCCTTGGGGGCCTCTTGCGATGCCTTGGACTCTGCGGCGTTGTCCGAAGCGGAAGATTCAGCGCTCTCGGCCTGGCTATCGTCACCGGCGCCCTCGCCTTCCAGTTCCAGCTCGAGAATGGCGGAACCTTCCGAGACCTTGTCGCCCTCTTTGACGGAGATGGCGGTCACCTTACCCGCCTTGGGGCAAGGGATGTCCATGGACGCTTTGTCCGTTTCCAGCACAACCAGCGTGTCTTCAGCGGCGACGGTATCCCCCACCGAGACGCTGATCTCAATCACTTCTACATCTTCGGAGCCGCCGATATCGGGGACTTTGATGGTTTCTGTGGCCACAGTAACTCCTCACATATTCTTGGTGTTCGACCCAAAACCCCGGGGACTCAGCCCCGGGGCGTACCGATTCGTTAAACGGTCAGAGGGTCGGCCTTGTCCGGATCAATACCAAACTGCTTGATGGCCTTGCTGACCACCTCGGGCTTCACTTTGCCCTGATCCGCCAGGGACTTGAGCGCGGCAATCACAACGAAGTTGCGATCCACTTCAAAGAAGTGACGCAGTTTCTCACGGCTGTCACTGCGACCGAAGCCGTCGGTACCCAGTACATAGTAGTCGCCCGGCACGTAGGGACGCAGTTGTTCCGAGTAGTTCTTCATGTAGTCGGTCGCGATGATGAACGGACCGTCCTGCCCTTCCAGTTGCTCGGTCAGGTACGCCTTACGGGGCTTCTCACCGGGGTGCAGCAGGTTCCAGCGAGCGGCGCGCTGACCGTCGCGGGTCAGTTCGTTCACGCTGGTGACACTCCACACGTCGGCTTCCACACTGAAGTCGTTGCGCAGAATCTCGGCGGCTTCACGCACTTCATTCAGAATGGTACCGGAGCCCATGAGCTGGACGCGGTTTTTCTTCTTGCTGGTGCCTTTTTCGAGCTGATAGATACCCTTGATGATGCCTTCTTCGGCGCCCTTGGGCATATCCGGATGAACGTAGTTCTCGTTCATCAGGGTAATGTAGTAGTAGCAGTTTTCCTTTTCCTGATACATACGCTTCAGGCCATCCTGCACGATCACCGCGACCTCGTAGGAGTAGGTCGGGTCATAGGTGCGGCAGTTCGGGATGGTGTTGGCCAGAATGTGGCTGTGGCCATCCTGGTGCTGCAGGCCTTCGCCGTTCAGGGTGGTGCGACCGGCGGTACCGCCGAGCAGGAAACCACGTGCCTGGGCATCACCGGCCAACCAGGCCAGATCACCGACGCGCTGGAAGCCAAACATCGAGTAGTAGATGTAGAACGGCAGCAGCGGCTTGTGGTTGTTGCTGTAGGAAGTCGCGGCCGCAATCCACGCGGACATGGCACCGGCTTCGTTGATACCTTCCTCGAGGATCTGACCTTTCTGATCCTCTTTGTAGTACATGATCTGACCGGCATCCTGCGGCGTGTACTTCTGGCCTTCGGCCGAGTAAATGCCGATCTGGCGGAACATGCCTTCCATACCAAAGGTACGGGCTTCGTCCGGCACAATCGGTACGACCTGATTGCCCACCTTCTTGTCTTTGATTAGCGTGTTGAGCACGCGAACAAAAGCCATGGTGGTGGAAATGGTGCGGTCACCGGTGCCTTCGAGCTGCTTGCTGAAGGCGTCCAGGCCCGGGATTTCCAGGGCTTCGAAATCCGCTTTACGAGCCGGCAGATAACCGTTGAGCTGCTTGCGACGCTCGTGCAGGTACTGCATTTCCGCGCTGTCTTCCGGCGGACGGTAGTACGGGATTTTTTCCAGATCCTTGTCTTCGATCGGGATGTTGAAACGGTCACGGAAGGTCTTGAGCGCATCGATGTCGAGCTTCTTGACCTGGTGCGCATTGTTGACCGCTTCACCGGTCGGGCCCATGCCATAACCTTTTACGGTCTGGGCCAGAATGACGGTGGGCTGGCCTTTGGTGTTCACCGCGTTGTGGTACGCATTGTACACCTTGTGCGCATCGTGACCGCCACGGGCCAGGTGCAGGATTTCGTCGTCGGTCATGTCTTTGACCAACTCCAGCAGCTCGGGGTATTTGCCGAAGAAATGCTCACGGGTGTAAGCGCCACCGTTGGCCTTGTAGTTCTGCATTTCGCCGTCGAGCACTTCGTCCATACGCTTCTGCAGCAGACCGGTTTTGTCTTTCTCCAGCAGCTTGTCCCAGGCACCGCCCCAAAGCACTTTTACCACGTTCCAACCGGCACCGCGGAACACGCCTTCGAGCTCCTGAACCACCTTGCCGTTACCGCGCACCGGACCGTCCAGGCGCTGCAGGTTACAGTTGATGACAAAAATCAGGTTGTCGAGCTTCTCGCGGCCCGCCAGAGAAATGGCACCCAAAGATTCCGGCTCATCACACTCACCGTCACCCAAGAAAGCCCAGATCTTGCGATCGCCCTTTTCAATCAGGCCGCGCTGATCCAGGTAACGCATCACGTGCGCCTGGTAAATCGAGTTGATCGGACCGAGACCCATGGAAACGGTCGGGAACTGCCAGTAATCCGGCATCAACCAGGGGTGCGGATAAGAGGACAGGCCCTTGCCATCGACTTCGCGACGGAAGTTGTCCAGTTGCTCTTCGGTCAGGCGACCTTCGAGGAAGGAGCGGGCGTACATACCCGGAGAGCTGTGGCCCTGGAAGTACACCAGATCGCCCGGCTTGCCGCCTTCGCTGCCGCGCCAAAAATGGTTGAAGCCGACTTCGTACAGGGTTGCAGCTGAGGAGAAGGAGGCAATGTGGCCACCCAACTCGTCGGCACTCTTGTTCGCCCGAACCACCATGGCAATGGCGTTCCAGCGAATAATGGAGCGAATCTTGCGCTCGATGTAGGCATCGCCGGGGCTCTGCACTTCTTTCGAAACCGGAATGGTGTTGCGATAAGGGGTGGTGATCGCCGAGGGCTGATCAATACCGTGGTCTACCGCATTTTCTGACAGTTGCTTCAGAAGGAAAGTGGCCCGTTCTTTGCCTGCGTGGCGAACAACTGACTCAAGGGCATCCAGCCATTCTCTCGTTTCGAGGGCATCGATATCTTCTTGCATTAAATTCTCCTCAGCCGTGCACGCATTGGCACATCTAATCGTTGCGTTCAATCAATAGGAAATTGAAAACAGGTGTCTCTGCACCGCCATAGAGCCCTTGTGTGGGATGTTATATAGGGTTATGGCCAGTATTGGTAGAGCCGAAAAATCAGCGAATTCTTACATATTCACGCCTTTTTTACCAGTCCGCCGCCGCGCTGCGGCCTCAGGGGTAACTCAGGGCCTCAAGGGCCTTCTGGTAATCGGGTATGGCGTCGATTGGGCTGGCCTCCGGAGCCTCTTCAGACCGATCCGTCACCAGCCACAGACGCCGGGCGGGGTCGGCAAACACCTGGCGGTAATAGGCCTGCAAGGATTCAGCCGTGACGGCCTCCACCGCCTGGGCCAGGCGTTCGCGCCGATCAAAGCGGGTATCCCCCATCATCAGGTCTTCCCAGTACCGGCCAGACTGCTGGTACAGGGTCTTGGCCGGCTCGCGCAACTCGCGGACCAGCGCCGCCTTCTGTTCCGCCAACCCCTCTTTTAAGTGGCTTTCAGCGCCAGCCAGGAAGCCATCCATTTCCCGCCAGAGGCGGTCACTGTCAACCGATGGCGACTGGACGACCAGCACGGTGCCCTCCTGATCTTTAAGCGGTAAGGCAAATACCGTCGCCACATAGCCCAACTGCTTCTCGGTGCGCAGCTCATGAAAAAATGCCGGTTGCAGCAACCGTCGGGCCAGTTGCATATGGGCCACATCATTCAGCTTAGTGGAGAGCCCCTGAACGTACAGCATGGTGACACTGTCGTTATGCTCCAGAGGCCGCTCATACACCCAGGGGCCCTGGGATTTCAGGCGGAACACCCGGGCCGGCGCCAGATCCAGGCGCGTCAGATCGCCGAGCAATTGATGCTCAAGGTACGCCGCCAGGCGCACCGCCTCCTGACGATACAAATTGCCGTACAGCAACACTTCCAGCTCAGCGTCTTTTAGCACCGAGTCGGCAAACTGGTGGATGGCCTTGAGGTCAATCCCCTCAAGCACCTGGAGCTTGTCCCGTCCCAGCGAATAGGGCTCAAAATGCAGGCGCGGCACCTGCCTGGCGATCACGCCGTAGGGAGTATCGAGCGCTTCGTTGCGCCAGCGCCTCTCCACCTTGCGCTTAAGGTCATCAAAGCGGTCCTGTGCAAACCGCCCCTTGCGCAACGCCTCAACAATACGGGTCAACAGGAGATTCTGGCGACTGCTGTAACCAAAGATTTCGATATCCAGGCCCCGAGTGTTGGGGCGCAAGGAAAAATCCAGTCCGGCCAGTTGGGCCGGATAGGCAAATTCATTGAGCTGGTCCCGCACCAGCTCGGATAACAGCTCGGCTTTGGCCGCGCCTTCAACGCCGGCCGCCACCTGGGGTAGCTTGAGCCGAAGGCGCATGCTCGTTTTGGGCACCTCAAACTTCTGATCCCATTGATACCAGACCTTGATTCTCGACTTATCGACCACCGCCTCGGGGAGACGGGGCGTAGCCTCGTCCGAGGCACCCGGCCCGGGCAGCAGCGGCGCCTCCTTGACGGCCAGTCGACTGGGGATAAAGTCATTGGGCTTGGGCAACACCAGCTGTTTCTGGATTCGGGCCTTGATTTCGGGCTGCTCCACCGCCTGCTCTTGGACCTGGTAAGGCGTCTGGTAATACGGAGAGCGGCTCTCCCCCTCCACCTTGGGAGCGACCAGGGACACCAGCACATTCCCACTATTCAGGTATCCAAGGTACTTCTTGATCAGTTTGGCGTCATACCCCGCATACCGGTAATCACCCCACAGCACGTTTTCCGGTTCGTAGAGATGCAGTCGGTAGGCGAGCCCACGGACCGTGTCCATCGGAGCGCTGACCTCCCGAAAACGGAAGTCGATGTTCGCCATCTGCTGGAGCTCTTCGTATCGCCAGGCGTCCAGACCCCGAGCCTCAATCTGCTCAATGGAGTGAAACACCAGGGCCACAATCTGATCGGCGGCCCGAACTCCGAGCTCGGTCAACTGAATGGACACCTGGAACATGGCATCGTACCGGTCCCGGTGTCGGGTGCCGGCACTCAGGCCTTCCGCCCAACCCAGCTCCTTGAGCAGCGACAGCAGGCTGCCCTCCCCTTCGTGCCCCAACAGGTGGCCGATGTAGTGCAGCGGCTTATGGGCCTCGCTATCGGCGTTGACCGGAAGAGGAAATAGAAGGGACAGGCGGCGAATGTCTTTTTCGGGCTGAATGGACACCCGCACAGGCAGTTGATCTTTCCCGAACAGCGGAGGGTAGGCCCCGGGCAGGGAAACCTCCCGGGTTGGAATCGCTTTGAACCGTTCCGTCACCTGTTTCTGCAGCTCATCGAGACTGCCCCGCCCCAGGACCACCAGCGACATCAGGTCCGATGAGTAGTAGCGCTGGTAAAAGTCGATCAGGTCTTTGCGCAGGGGGCGCTCTTCGGTATCCGCCAGGGTCGTGAGATTCCCGACCCCGAAGCGGGACGCCGGATGAGCCGGATTCATCAGTGCCTGATAGACATCCTGTATGCGACGGGCGTCATCGTTCAGGCGGGCCTTGTATTCCGACTCGACCGCGAACCGCTCCCGGTCGACGTACTCGGGATTGAAAAGCGGCGCAATAAAAAACTGCGCAAAGCGATCCAGGGCTGGCTCAAGGTACTCGGGGTCGATATCAAAATAATAATTGGTGTGCTCGCTCGCGGTATAGGCGTTGTGGCTGCCGCCGTGACGACTGATAAACGCGGGATAGGCATCCGGCTCCGGATATTTTTCCGTCCCCAGGAAGAGCATGTGCTCGAGAAAGTGCGCCAGGCCCTCGCGCCCCAGAGGATTCTGATGATGGCCCACATGAACATCCAGAGAAGCCGCGGCTTTTTCCGCCTGCGGATCCGAAATCAGAAGGACTTTCAGCCCGTTTTCCAGCGTCAGGTACCGATAATCCCGGTGATCGATATCCCCTTTTACGGGCGTCACGGCCTGGGCCGAGGCCGCCAGCATCACGGTGGTTACCAACAGGGAAGCCACGACAAGGCTCCAACGGCGAAGAGGGACGGCTGCGTGCATTATGCCTCGCTTTGTTCGGTGTCATGTAAAGCCTGTCCCTGCCGTTCCTGATTGTGCGCCTCCTTGACGCCGATTGGCCAGGCATAAAGGATTGCCTTGACCAGCGTAGCCAGGGGGATCGCAAAAAACACACCCCAGAATCCCCACAAGCCACCGAAAACCAGTACGGCCAGAATGATGGCCACCGGATGTAAATTGACCGCTTCGGAAAACAGCAATGGCACAAGCACGTTACCGTCCAGTGCCTGCAGGATGCCGTACGCAACCAACAGGTACACGAACTCCGGGCCCCAGCCCCACTGAAAGAATCCCACCAGGGCCACCGGTATGGTAGCGACCGCTGCCCCGATATAAGGCACCAGCACCGACAATCCGACCGCGATCGCGAGCAACGCGCTGTAGTTCAGGCCAAACAGGACAAAGACTACGTAGGCGGTCGCGCCGACGATGACAATCTCGATGGCTTTACCCCTGACGTAGTTGGCAATCTGCTGATTCATCTCCTGCCATATTTTGCTCATCAGCGGTCGCTTCTCCGGCAGAAAACCCGCAAACCAACGCATGATGGACTGACTGTCCTTAAGGAAGAAATACACCAGAATGGGTACCAGAACGAAGTAGACGAGTACTGTGGCCAGCACCGGCAGGTTGGATACGGAAAAGCTGACAATGTACTGTCCCACATAACCCAGTTCAGAGCTGGTAATGGACATCATCTGCTCCACCTGCGCCTCACTGATCAGGCTCGGGTAGCGCTCGGGCAAGAGCAGCATCAGCTCCTGCCACTCCCGGAGCATCCTCGGCAATTCGGCAAAAAAGCGGGTGGACTGCTGCCAGATAACCGGCAACAGCCCCAGCATGATGGCCGCCACGCTGGCCATCAGCACCATGAACGTGATCAGCACCGCCAGCCAGTGCGGGACCCTCAGGGATTTCAGCCGGACCACCATGCCCTGCATCAAAAACGCGATGATCAGGCTGGCAATCATGGGCGCCAGCACGGCCCCCAGGGTCAGAATGACCACCAGGCCCACCGCCAGCAACACCAGCAGCAGTACTGCCTCCTCATCGGAGAAGTAGCGATCGATCCAGCGGCGAATAATTTTCAGCATAAGTGTCCGTTTTGACCTGTAGCCACGCGTAAGGCGGGTCAGGATTTTACCAGAATGTAGATATAGAGGCCGTCGGGGGATTCTTCCCGCTCCAGCCCGTGACCCGCGAGGGTGGCGAACGTCTGAAAGTCCCGAACCGAACCGCTGTCCGTGGCCAGGATCCGCACCGCCTCACCCGGCGCGAGATCGCGCAGCGCCTGCTTTGCCTTGAGCAGCGGCAGAGGGCAGCGCAGCCCCTGGGCATCCACCTCCAGCACGACCGGTGCAGATCCTTCCCGAGCGGTCATGGGTGCCCCCCGCTTTTCGGTAACGGCTGAACCGAGTCGGGCGTCCGTGGTCTCAGGAGCAACGCCAGTGCGGAAGCGCGGCCTGCCTCTGGCGCCTCAGGTGCGGCCAAGGCTACACTGTGCGCAACAGGAAGAACACCGGAGTCTGAATCGACGTGAAACATGTTGTCACCCTTGTCTTGAGTCTGATGCTGCTGTCAGGTGCCGCCAACGCGAACCGGGAGCTGCAATTGCCGGTGCTGGGCGATACCAGTTCGGCAATCAGCTCGCCCTATCAGGAGCAGCAACTGGGCCGGGAAGTGCTGCGATTGTACCGCAGTCGGATGCCGACGTCCTCCGATTACCAGGTCGTCCAGTACCTGGAGGATTTGCTCAATCAGCTTGCAGTGCACAGTGAACTGGAAGACCCCAGCCTGCAACTGGTGGTAATTGAAAATCCCAACATCAACGCCTTCGCGGCCCCGGGGGGCATTATCGGGGTGAATACCGGTTTGCTCAACTACGCTGAAAACGAGCACCAACTGGCCTCGGTGCTGGCCCACGAACTGGCGCACCTGAGCCAACGCCACTACGCCCGGCGCCTGCAACAACAGCAACAGATGAGCGTCCCTTACTATGCCGCCCTGCTGGGCAGCCTGATCCTGGCCGCCACTTCCGGCTCCGACGCGGGCATTGCCGCCATGATGAGTACCCAGGCCGCCGCGCTGGATGCCCAACTGCGCTTCAGCCGGCAATTTGAACAGGAAGCCGACCGCCTGGGGATGCAGACCATGGCCCGGGCCGGACTGGACCCCAACGCCGCCAGCGATATCTTTGAAATCATGCTGCGGGCCACCCGCTATACCGAACGCCCCCCCGAGTTTCTGCTGACCCACCCGGTCACCGAGCGGCGGATTGCCGATACCCGAAATCGCGCCATGAACCTGCCCCGGACGAAGCCAGCGGTCAATCTGGAATACCACCTGATGAGGGCCCGTACCCGGGTGGAACACGAGCAATCAGCGCAACGGGCAGTACAACTATTTCAGAACGAGCTGGACGCCAAGCGCGAACCCCTGGCCGCCAGCCGGTATGGCCTGGCGCTGGCGCAGATCCGGGCCGGACAGTTTGACGCCGCCGAGGCCACTATGGCGCCGTTGCTCGAGGAAGACGCCGACCGACTGACGTACCAATTGCTGGCGGCGGAGCTCGACACCGAGCGGAGCAACCATGAGCCGGCCCTGGAGCGCCTGAGTGCTCTTTATCAGACGCAACCGGACCACTATGCAGTGACCATGAATTATGCGCTGGCGCTGATGAAAGCCAACCAATTCGAACAGAGTACCCGATTGCTCAATCGGTTCTCTCGTCAGCGCCGGGACGATCCGGCCGTGTGGTATTGGCTGGCAGAAGTGAGCGGCCTGGCCGGTGATATTCAGCAGGTCCATGAAGCCCGCGCCGAATATTTCATTCAGGTGGGCGCCTACAGCCAGGCCCTGCAGCAACTGCAGAATGCCCTCAAACGCACGGATGACAACAGCACCCATACGCGGATTCTGTTAAGAGAGCGCATCAAGCAGGTCGAGGAAATGCAGCGCACAGCGGCGCGAATTCTGTAACGCGGCGGGACTGTTATCAGCCGCGTCGGGCGGCGCAGGGCCGCTCGACCCACCGGGAGTCCGTCAGCCAGGTTTCCAGCGCCGCTTGCGGCATGGGCCGGCCAATGTGATAGCCCTGGGCGAGATCACAATCCAGGGCCTGCAGCCGGCGCAGCAGCGCCTCGGACTCCACCCCTTCGGCCACCACGTTCAACCCCAGGTTATGGGCCAGATGAATCGTCGATTTGACGATGATTTCATCCTGCTCGTCGTCGAGCATCTGCCGGACAAATGAGAAGTCGATTTTAAGCGTCTGCACGGGCAGACGTTTCAGATACGCGAGGGATGAATAACCGGTTCCGAAATCGTCGATGCTCAGACAGATCCCCAGCTCATGCAGACGCTCGAGATTGGTCATCGCCCGGCGCGGATCGGTCATGATCGAGCTTTCGGTAATTTCCAGCTCGAGGGCCCAGTGCGGTAACCCGTACTCCTCAAGCAGCAACTCCACCTGTCGAGGCAGAGTGTCGTCCATCAGGTTCCGCGCGGACAGGTTGACCGCCACGCTCAGCGGGAATCCCGCGCTGTGCCATTCACAGCAGGTGGCTATGCTCTGCTTTAACACCCAGTGGGTCAGCGGGTGAATCAGGTTGGTGGCTTCGGCGATGGGGATAAAGTCCGCCGGTGAAATCATGCCCAGTGTCGGATGCTGCCAGCGCAATAGCGCCTCCAGGCCGTAACAGCGCTGACCGTGCAGTTCGATTTTGGGCTGAAAATGCAGGCACAGCTGATCTTCCCGAATGGCCCGCCCGAGTTCGTTGATCAATGACAGTCGCTGAGGAGAGTGCGGGTCTTTTTCACCGTCATACAGGGCCACACCGGTCATTTCCGACTTGGCGCAGTACATGGCAACATCCGCATAGCGCATCAGGGTACTGACATCGCTGGCCTGATCGGGACTCATCGAAATGCCGATACTGGCGCTGATTTCTGCGGTGTAGCCTTCAATAACAAACTCGTTGCGCAGCGCATCCAGTACCCGATGTCCCAACACCAATGCCTGTCGGTGGTGGCGAATATCCGGCAGAAAAATCGCAAACTCATCACCGCCCAGGCGGGCAACCAACCCCTCCGTGTCGGCCATTTCGCTACTCAGCCTCGGCCCAATCTGGCTCAGTAACTGGTCGCCGACGGAGTGACCGAGGGTATCGTTGATTTCCTTGAAGCGATCCAGATCAATCAACAAAAGGGCCGCCTTACGCCCATCCGACTGTTTCAACCAACGCTCCATCTCCCGGTACAGACGGGTGCGATTGGGCAGCCGGGTCAAGGCATCGTGGGTGGCCTGATACTCGAGTTTCTCTTCGTACCGTTTGCGCGCGGTGATGTCTTTACTGGTTCCCCAGACGCGACACAGCGACCCGTTTTCGACTTCACCGACACAGGAAATCTGGAAGTGGATCTCGCCCCGGCCGCGCGGATCACTTCGGGCAATTTCATAGTCGATCAGTTGATAGCCGTTGCCAATGAATTGTTGGACATCGAAGCGATACCGACTGGAGCCGGTTTCCCGCAAACCGCTACCCAACAGTGACTCGACCGAGGGCGCCCCCATGATCTGCGCCAGAACCCGGTTGCCTTCCGCCAGACGGGCACTGCGGACAATCGCGGCCTCCTGTTCATCCGGTGTCAGATCCGTGGGCACCGGTGGCGTCATATCGTAACGCCAGATGGCCTCGGAGCTGTTGGCGATGAAAGCCCGATAGCGTGCCTCGCTCTGGGCCAGCGCCCGTTCGCGCAGAACACTGTCGGTAATGTCGTTGACTACCAACAGTACCCCGTTGACGTAGCCCTGATTGTTTTTGGTCGGAATCTTGTCGACCGAAAACCAGTGACGCGACCCGTCCCGCTGCGCACTTTCAACGGAATTCAACTGGGCATCACCGGTGCGGACCACCTGCATCAACTCTCGCTGACGCTCTTCCGGGCTGTCCCACTGAGGGGCGACTTCGAGAAAACTTTTGCCCACCTGCAACGCTGATCCGAGCAGGCCTCTGGCAAGCTCATTGAAATCCTTCACCAATCCCCAGCGATCGAAATAGCCGATCCCGGCACGCATGGAGTCCAGCAACAGCCTCAGCTCCTGCTGCTGACTCTGCAAGCTGCGCTCAATGGCTTTCTGACGGGTGATGTCGGTCATGATCTGACCGATTCCCCGCTGGGCTCCGTCGGGCCCCTCGATTGGGAAACGAACACAGACAAAGGTGTACTGGCGACCGTCCTTCCCCGGCAGAACTTCTTCGACCTCCGCCGGCAGAGCGCCGGCCAGCAGTGCCTGCTCCTGCACCCGTCGCTGCTACGCAATCGGGGAGGGAAACAGGTCATCGTCGGTCTGCCCGCACAGATCGTCGGCATCCCGGCCAAACCAGCGGGCAAAGCTGTCGTTAACCAGCAGGTACTTGCCGTCCAGTGATTTGATCGACACCAGGTTGTGCGAGTTGTTGATCAGGCTGTAGAGCAGCTGATCCCGGTGTAACAGCTCCTGGTGAGCACTGCGCTCGCCGCTGCGGTCCTGACACTGAATCAGCACCCGGGTCACGTCACCGTAGCGGTCCCGCATGGGCAGAAAACTCACCCTGAGCGGAACCTCCTGCTCGGTAAACAACTCATTGCGGTGCACATTGGCCAGAGGGTAATCCAGGTCGAAACACTGAATTTCGCCTTGCTGAAACACACGTCGCACCCGGCTCAACAGATCCGGGCGCGCCTGCAGCACCCGGTCACGCAATACCCGGTAGCGACCGATTCCGGCGGTACTCTGGCGAGGAGTGAGCTGCAGCAGAACTTCCAGGGCGTGATTGCATTCGAGCATTACCCCGTCCGGATCGGTGACAAAACTGGCAATCGGACTTTCGGCAAACAGGCGGGAGAGCAGGCTTTGAACATACTCGGGACCGGGGTTGGCCAGCCAATGCTGACTGCTGACCACCGCCCCCACATAGTGATGAGCCCCCGAGTCGGTCCGGCATCGGCGCCCCATAAAGCGCAGCCGGGGCTGGCTGGCCAGGCCGGCCAGACAGACCTCACAGGAGGCGGGCCCATCGCCCTGGCGATGGGCGGAAAACGTCTGCTGAAACAGGTATTGATCCGCCGGAGGCATAAGCGCCAGTAACTGGGTCTCATCGGCGATCTCGCCCAGCTCCGGAACCCAGCGATATATCGTGTCGGACAGCATCAGCGTCCGGTCATTCAACGAGAGCTCCCAGAGTGCAATATCCGACGCACTGAGCGCCGACCCCACCAGATCAGGATCGGAGAGCGAGCCGGTTAGCGGAGCGGCATTGGACTGACCGGAGTATCCCTGCGGCATGTTCTGAAGGTCGACTCTTTACTCGAAATGATAATGGGTGACCCAAGTGTAGACGAAAAACACCCGCTGAATGAGCGCTCAAGGCAACGCCTATCGTCAAAAACCACCATACATCCGAAAAGTCGTCAGTAATGCGGCGGGCGCTCGTCGGCCGGACTGCCGCCCTCCTCCCCCGGAGACTGCTCCACCGCATCTCTCAAGTCCCGGTACTTGTCGGCCAGCGCCCGCAGTTGCTGTTCCAGACGATCTATCTGTTCGGTCTGGCGCGCCACCACATCGTTGAGGTCGGTCAGTGTCTGCTCCTGAAACGCCAGGCGTGATTGCAGATCTTCCAAGGTATCAGAGTCACTCATGGCGCTTCTCCCAGGCAGTCATAGAGGGCATTGATCAGGCGTTGTGGGCGGGGGTCGATAAGCAGGCTCTGCCCCATCCGCCCGGTGACATAGCCGAAACCAATGCCGTAGTCCGGATCGGCAAAACCGAGGCAGCCCCCCGCTCCCGGGTGACCAAAACCGCCTCGGCCCCGCCCAAAGCGGCAGTCAGCGCGCTTCTGGGACAACATGAAACCGTGCCCGAACCGCAGCGGCAAACCGAGTACGCGGTCTTGCTCGAAGGTCAGCTCGTCGCCACACAGTGCGAGCTGCTTTTCCGAGAGCAGGCGCACACCGCCCAGATCGCCCCGATTGGCCAGTGCGCCATACAGAGCCGCCAGGTCGCGCGCGCTGCTGTGGCCATTGGCGGCGGGTATCTCGGCCTGGCGCCACTGCTCGGTATTGGCGGCGGTCAGGAGGGTCATGGGGTTGCTGAAGGCTTTGTTGGTGACACCGCGAGGGTCGGCCTTCATGATTTTCCCCAGCGACTGGCTGTCCGCTCCGTTACTGGCGCCACCGAGCGCCTTTTTCAGCGGCCGGGCCTGCGCCAGCGACACCTCACCCCGGGCGCCGAAGCCCAGTCCGAGCCCGAGGGGCTGGGTAATACGATCCGCGACCCAATCATTGAAGCGCTCCGCCCCGGTAATGCGACGCACCAGCTCGCCCAGTGCCCAGCCGAACAGAAACGGGGAGTAGCCCTGGGCCGTACCGGGGGACCACCAGGGCTCGGCCCGCTCGATACGCTCAACCATGGCATCCCAGTCGAAGATGTCATCCTCCGCGACCCGGTCCTGAAGCGCGGACAGGCCCGACCGGTGACTCAGCAGATCCCTGACCCGGATGCCACTTTTGCCCTGTTGGGCGAACTCGGGCCAATAGTGAGCCACTGGTTTTTCCAGATCCAGCTGCCGGGCATCCACCAGCTGCAGTATGGATAGCGCCACTATCCCCTTACTGGCGGAAAACAGATTGACCTGGGTATCCTCCTGCCAGGAGTGCCCCGGCGAGGCCTCCCCCGCCCAGAGGCTCACCAGCGGCTCACCGGCACGATACACCGCCC
>NZ_DGMV01000088.1:0-993 GCF_002388575.1 Marinimicrobium sp. UBA4509 | reverse complement strand
CGCCAGTGCCGCCGCCTCTTCACCGGCCTCGGCCATATTCTCCTGAAAGGCGTTTACCAGTGGCAGCCAGCGATCCGTCCAGCGTCCCTGAACCTCACTCATCACCGGCTCCCGGCAGACTGGCGAAGTAGTGGCTCAGGGAATCGATCGCCTCATCGCTAAGGTTACGTGCCACTGAGCCCATCATGGGGTTATCCCGTTCGCCGCTGCGAAAGGCATGTAACTGCTGCTCCAGGTACTCTTGCGGCAAACCGGCAATCGAGGGGTAAGAGGCCACTCTGGAGACCCCTTCGGGCCCGTGACAGCCGACGCACATACGTGCCACCCGTTTACCCTCGGCAATACGCTGCTCCTCGGGACTGAGTGATGCCTGGGCGCTGCCACCCGATTCGCTATCACTGCAGGCCATCAATGCCCAGCCGGCACTCATTAGCAACGCCCCTTTCAACAGTCGCCACGGCAGATTGTTCGATGTCACTGGTATCCCCTTGTCGATAGGCTTTGGTCGAAAATCGGGAGGGATTCTATCATTGAGGTTGGTATCATGGGGGTTTTGTCCCTGGGGAGGTTGTTTCGATGAGCAAGAACAGTCGTCTGGTGTATTCGACGGAAGTGGGTCGCATCAAGCCGCAAGCCGAGGAGCCGGAGGCACCCCCCGCAGGCGATGGCATTGTGCGTTTGCACCGCGAGACCAAGGGCCGCGGCGGTAAGGCGGTGACTCTGATCAAGGGGATTCCGCTGGCCGGCGCGGAATTGAAGGCGCTGGCGAAGGAGCTGAAGAAGCTCTGCGGTGTGGGCGGCACGATCAAGGACGGTGAGGTGACGATTCAGGGTGATGTCCGGGAAAAGCTGAAGCCGGCACTTGAGAAGAAAGGATTTACGGTGAAGATTGCTGGGGGGTGAATGTTGCCCTCACGTTGGAAGTCGGGGGACTCCGCATTACAGTGCTGCGGAAGGGTAAGCCCCTTTGAGACACGCTGTGAATACATCCCT
>NZ_DGMV01000053.1:753-9979 GCF_002388575.1 Marinimicrobium sp. UBA4509 | reverse complement strand
ACGTGGGGCTTACTGCGTTCAAATTTTTCCTTCGCCATTGCGAGCGCCTCCTCACATTCAAGCTTTACAGATGGGTTAACCATTCCGCGCACTTCGGGCTCTGCCAACGCGACAAAGCGCCACAAGGACAACGGATACTCAGACAAAAAACCGCTGCGGAGGCACACCTCCGCAGCTGACAAAATGGAGCTGATGAGCAGATTTGAACTGCCGACCTCACCCTTACCAAGGGTGTGCTCTACCAACTGAGCTACATCAGCTTTGAAAACGTTTCAGGCCTTACTTGGCTCCACCGCAAAGTGGAGCGGGCAGCGGGAATCGAACCCGCATCATCAGCTTGGAAGGCTGAGGTTCTACCATTGAACTATGCCCGCAAACTCGGGCCTGCTTCCTGCCAGGCCTTGCAGGACTCTCTCGCAGAGCGCCCTTCTAATATGGTGCAGGGGGGAGGATTCGAACCTCCGAAGCTTTCGCGTCAGATTTACAGTCTGATCCCTTTGGCCACTCGGGAACCCCTGCCAAAAAGTAGCCGGCATTGTCCGGCTCGCAACCCCGCCTGTCAACCGAAAATTCAATCTTTTCACACAGTTACATGCAGGGTTTCAGGTTGAATGGAGCTGGCGAGAGGAGTCGAACCCCCGACCGGCTGATTACAAGTCAGCTGCTCTACCAACTGAGCTACGCCAGCACTCGAACCTGACCACGTCTCAACGTGGAGGCGGGATTCTAGAGAAACTTTTACTCAGAAGCAACACCTGGGCACAAATTTTGTCTTCGCTCCAGCGTGGGATACTCCGCCAGCAACTCCTCCCACAGCCGATCCGACAGCGCCCGAGCCTGCAAAGCCGGCATTACAAGCCAGATTTCCCTGTGCGTTCGCTCCACTTCGCGGATCTTGGCGTCATAACCGAGCGCCTGGAGCTCATCCCGGCGCGCTTCCGCGAGAGCCCGGCGACTGAACATGCCGAACGAGATGCCGTTGGCGAGCTCTCCCCGGGGAATCACGTAGCTGTCGATCTGCTTGGCCTGGAGCTCATGGAGGCGCCGTAACGCCTCCCTCTGGGACAATTCCGGCGCCAGATGCACCCAGTACCCACGCCCGTCAGACACCTCGATATTCTGCGACTCGGCCGTCACATCCAGCGCCCTCAGACGCTGACCAATGGAGTCAGCATCGCCATGCTCAGTAAAGGGGCCCACCAGGACACACAGGGGCAAGGCGTCCGACACGGAGCCCTGATCCTGATCACTCTGCGAATGCCCGGCAAGCGGCAACTCGCCAGACGCCTCGGACAGAAGCTGGAGAGACGGGGCAGAAGGGGGAACCACAGGCGCCTCTCCGCTGCCCGAGGGCCCAGAGGTCGGTATTACCCCAAACTGATGAAGTGCCAGCAATAACACATTGACCAGCACCAAGACCGCGAGTATTGCCCGCATATAACTGCTCTACCCTGAAATGAACCAATCCGGATTGCTTAGGCGCCGGTCTCAGCGCGGTACGCCACCGCCAGACCGTCCAGTACAATCTCCTGCCACAAGCATGCCTGCGAAAAGTGGGTACCGATAAGCCCGGCGTCACCGCCGGCCACAATCAACCGGGAGGATCTCTCAAGCTGCTGACAGGCATTCTGGACAAACCCGACCACCATCGCAGACAGTGCGGCCTCGACGGCTCCTTCGGTATTGTTCGCCGGCGCAAGCTGGAGCCTCTCCGGCGGCCCCTGCAGACTTCGAACCCGGGCCGTTCCCACATCCAGAGCCCGGCGCATCGTCTGCCACCCGGGGGCAATATAGCCTCCCCGGTGAACACCCCGCTCATCCAGCAGATCCGCGGTAAGCGCGGTGCCGGCCTGAACAATCACGGCCGCCTCCCGGGACACCTGGCGCGCCGCCAAAAGAGCGAGCCAACGATCGACCCCCAGGCGCCCGGGCCGTGAGTAAGCACTCACTACGCCCGCACACTCGGCCAGCGAACGCGCAAACCAGGGGGTAAGCCGCCACTGGGACTGCGCCCACTGCACCAGCCGGGCTTCATCCGCCGCCGGACGCACCGATGCCACTCTCACCGTGTCCGGCACGACACCGGCAGGCAAGGCATCTTGCACCGAGCTGCTCACAGTCTCGAGGTCCTTACCCGCGTCGGCGCCGGCGGCCAGCGTACCGGATTCGCCCTGCAGGCGCCATTTAATCCGGCTGTTTCCCCAATCAATTTCCAGAATCATGACGCAGCTCTCATCGACAACTCGCCCCCGTGGCACAGAACGCGCTCGCCGTCCTGCTCGAGCAGCAATGCACCACTGACATCCACCCCTCGGGCAATCCCTTCCTGCGCTCGAGCGCCGGAGCTGACCACAACTCGGCGCCCCGCAAACGCATCGCGAGCGAGCCACGCCTCGCGCCAGGCGGCAAAGCCTTCGCGATGGTAACCGGACAGCAGTGCCACCAGGGCATCAATCAGCCGGGCCGCCAGCACGTTGCGCCCAGGAACCGGACAGCGCTCAGACGCGCACACGGTTTCCAGGTCGGCCCAGGGCTGCTCGATGTCGCGGGCGGGCTGGTCGGGCATCGCCAGGTTCAGACCGACTCCGACCACCACCTGGCAGGCGCCGGCCGGATCCCCCGTCATTTCCAGCAGCACACCCGCGAGCTTGCGTTGCTGCCACAGCAGGTCATTGGGCCACTTCAAGCCGACCGCCCCAACCCCTTCTGACTCGAGCACCTGGCACATTGCCACACCAACCGCGAGGCTGAGCCCCTCCAACTGAGCCGCACCGCCCTCAAACCCCCAACTGAGCGACAGATAGAGGTTGCGCGCGAACGGGCTGACCCAGGTACGCCCTCTACGCCCGCGACCGGCCGTCTGTTGTTCCGCCAAGCAGACATAGCCGCCCTGACCAAGGGCGGCTCGCTGCATGGCTTGCGAGTTGGTGGAGTCGGTGACCGACAGAACCTCCAGCTCGGTGAGCTGAGCGCGCGTCTGATCACCCAGCTGTTCCCAGAGACGATCCGGCTCCAGCAGCTCCAGACCTCCCAAGAGCCGGTAACCCCGGCCCCGCACCGATTCCAGTTCGATCCCCAACTCGCTCAGCTTCTGCAGCTGCTTCCACACCGCCGCGCGGCTGATACCAAGCCGTTGTCCCAACTCATCCCCGGAGTGGTAATGGCCACTGGAAAGCGTGTGCAGCAGTCGGGACAGGGTCGCTTCATCACGACTCATTGCGCCACCTCTCGATAAACGCGACGGTAGCGCCCGGCCAGGCTGGTAAGCACTTCGTAACCCAGCGCACCAATGCGGCGGGATACATCGGCCACCCGCAACCGATGGTCAAGGACGGTGATCCAGGTGTTTTCGGGCGATTCGGGGGGCGCCGCTTCCGTAATGTCGAAAATGGTCGTGTCCATGGAGATTCGTCCGACCACCGGAACGCGCGTATTCCCCAGATAACCTACCCCGCCCTCTCGACCGATGGTGCGATTGAGTCCATCGGCATAGCCCCCGGCCACCACCGCCAGGCGCCGCCCGGCGGGCAGGCGGGTCTCGCCTCCATAGCCAATACTCGCCGGGTGGCTCAGTTCTCGTACCTGAAGGACCGGCAGATCCAACTTCACCACCGCTTCCATGGCAGGCTCACCATCGGCCACGGGGTCAAAGCCATACAGAGACGCCCCCGGACGCGCGAGATCAAAGTGCCAGTCGGCTCCCAGGAAAATACCCGATGAGTTGGCCAGACTGCAGCGGATACCCGGCAACAAGCGTCGAGCACTTTGCGCCACAGCCACAAACCGTTGTTGCTGCTCTCTGTTCATGGGGTGATCGGGCTCGTCGGCACAGGCGAGGTGACTCATGACCAGGACCGAATGACAGCCGGCAAGCAATTCGGGCTTCGCCACACAGTCACGCCAGTCTTCCTGACTGAGCCCCATCCGCGTCATACCGGTGTCCACTTTGATCACCGAGGGAGAGGCAACATCCAGCGCCCGACAGACTGATGCCCAACGGTCCATGGCCGCCCGGCTGTAAAGCACCGGTATCAGCCCCGCGTTTATGCACTCCTCTTCCTCGCCGGGGCGGACGCCGCCGAGAATATAGAGGACGGCATCGTCCGGAAGAAAGCTGCGGGCAGTCAACGCTTCCTCCAGGGTGGCCAGGAAAAATTCCTGGCAGCCCGCCCGATAAAGCGTCTGGCCCACCGGTTCCGCGCCAAGCCCGTAGGCATCGGCCTTGATCACCGCGGCCGGCCTTTGCTCAAGGACGGAACACAGTGTGTTCCAGTTGGCCCGCAGGGCCGAGAGGTCAATCGTGAGGGTGCCGGTCGCGGTACTCATAGAACAGGTGTCCATCAGGCTGGTCGATGGAGGCATCTAAGCAAACCTGACGGGGAAAATCCAGATGAAGACGATAATTACATCCATCCCTGGATGCTCCATCATCTTCAGGGGGCGAAGCGATGCAATGTATAAAACGCACTCATCGGCACACCGCCATGATCCCGCGTCAACACGTCGGACTCGAGCGTGAAGTGGTACACCCGAGCCGTTTGTTGTGGATGCACGTTCGGCACCTCTGTCGACTCCAACTCCAACGTCACCGCCGTGCGGTCGTCACTTAGCGTAAGGCCGGCGATCGCTTCGTCACGCTGGCCCAATTGCTCTGAACCGTAATCCGGTGCATCCCGATAAGTCCAGGAACTCAGCGCGAGCGCATCTGCCAGCGCCTGAGGGGTCAGGGTTTCCGGCAGTGCCCGGGTGAACTGCAGAGTAAAGCCATCTTCGGTGACTGTTATCTGCTTCAACGCCAGCGGAGGCTGCTCACCCTGCCAACTCACACGTTGCAAGGCGGCCACATGACCACCCTTCGCCTGCCAGCCACGCCCGGTTTGCCCCAGCAGCAGACTGCCATCGGGCAGAAAAACCGGACGCATTGCCCCGGACGCCAGATCCCGGGCAAACGGCATTGCCGCTCCCTGCACCGTTCCATCCGGCAAGGTTTCCAGCGCGACCCGGAACAGATTGGATTGTGTCTGGTCACCGATCAGTATCTGTTCAGAGAATGGGCCAAAGCGCCCCTGGGTGGTATCCCAGACCGGGTGCCCCGGAGAGTTCGCCAACAGGTTCTGGGGCATCAAGAGCCGTTCCGGTTCGCGATGGTCCCGCACTCGCGACCAGGCTATGCCCTGTGAGCCCGGCGTCATCCCCGGCAGATCAACCAACCCGGACGGATGCCCATAGAAGGCATTTTTCTTCAGCATGAAAAGCTTCGAGGTGCCCACAAACTCGCCCTGGTTCTCGGTAAACCAGACCTGATCATCCGGCCCCAAGGCCCAACCGGCCGCACTGCGCAGACCACTGGCCCAGGGCGTGGCCTCACCGTCGGGGGTCACTCTGAACGCCCAGCCACTGAAGCCTCCCTGAGAGCCCATATAGAGGCCATCGGCTTTGTAGACCGCCTCGTCGGTATGAGCCAGATTCAGCCCCAGATAATAAGCACCATCGGCGCCTTTCACCGGCCCGTGCAGATAGGTGTGGTAGTTACTGTGATAACCGAACCCATCGAACAACGTTTGGTAGTGATCTGCGCGCCCGTCACCGTTGGTGTCCCGAATCCTGGTCAACTCGGCTTTCTGGCCAACCACCAGATCCAGACCCGCCTTGTCTTCAATCACGACGCCCAGGCTATCGAAAAGACCTTCGGCAAACAGGTGCCACTCATCATCGATCAATCGCCAGATCCCCGCGTTTCGGGTCGACACCACAACCGTCCCATTGTCAGCCACGGCGATCCCCAAGGGCTCAAACAGGAGATCTCGACCGTAGTTGTCTTTGGGGGGCAGATAGTCTTCGATGGCGTAGCCGTCCAGAAGGTCCGCCTGCGAGGGCACCACTTTCAGCGGCTGACGTACATGGTCAAACGACTTGGACGTCGGTCGCCAGGGGTTGTCAGACAGTGCCAGTTGTCCCTGCAGGCGCACCGGCAATTCGCTCCCCTCAGGAATAACCCACTGACCCTCGGTAATTGAACCTTCAGAGACCGAGATATCCGTGACGAGCTCCGTTGCCAGCTGCAGGCGCTGCTCGGAGTTCAGGGTCCCATCAACCTCCAGCGTCAGAACACCCTGGGCGCTGATGTCCATGGTCATTCCAAAGCGATTGTCACCGACGGATACCTCAAACGTGGGAGCCGCCTCCGCTTGTCGGGAGTCTCGCCGGTAACCGTGAAAACGGGCATCGACTTCCGCGAGCAGATCAAAGTGGTCCTTCTCACTGTACAGCGCAGCCCGCACCCGCTCGTGATCCTGGAAGACCGATTCCTTGAATGAAAAGTCGACCGGCGTTCCGTCCGGTTGAAGGGGTGCGAACAACGTATTGGTCGCCCCCAGACCAATCTCCCGGCTGTCATACCCCATACGCAAACCGCCTCCGCCGCGATTGCGCAATTCACCTCCCATATCCAGGAAACCACCCTGCCAGAGCTTGACCACACCCAGCACTCTGGGGTCAAAGCTGTAGTTCACACCATTGGGCAGCCCAACATGTATGGCTCGTCCGGACGTGCCAGGCATGGGTCCCCGCTGGATCTGGACTTCATCCAGAACCAGACGCTGCAATCCATCAGTGAGTGGATCATAGACCTCCGGCCCACCCTCTTCGACCAGTTGAACGACCGGCCCCTGGGTTGCCAGCGGATTGAGTGTTTTGAGATAGGCCCCGATCGCACCCAGATCACCGTCGCTCAAGGTATCGGTCGAGTAAGCCGGCATGATCGGCTGATAAACTTGACCCGAGTTTGAACCTGATTCGGCGATTGCCAACTCGGCATCCGGTTGACGGATACTGCGGTGCAGGTAACTCCGATCCGCTTTCAGAGTGAACCGGGTGTCTCCCTCCCCCTGCTTGACTTCCCGATCACGAGGGGTCCGTTGGAACAATCCATAGAGGTTGGGGCCGGCACGTACCGATTTTTCGCCGTCGGTGACGGCATGACATGAGGTGCAGCCCAGCGCTTTGAATGCCTTCTCGCCCTTGGCCACAAAATCTTCCAGCTGCCCCAGGTTGGACTCGCCGCCCGTTTCAGAGGGCAGCTCGACCGCACTGAAATCGGCGTGCGCCAAGGACACCTGGCGCAGCGCCACCGGTCCCTGATGAACGTGCACCATCAAAGGCCCCGATGTTGTCTCCCAGGGGTTAATCGAACCTCGGGTAAACCCGGTAAGCAGCGTACGCTTCTGAACGATCTGGTTATTGATGCGAACCTCAAGCAACATGGCGGGCTCTACTTTCTGCCCCGCCTCATTGTAGCGAGGGGCGCGAAACTGTATTTCCACGGGAAGCCATTGACCAACAGTGTCACCTACCGAGCGCAAGGGCGGCACACCATCAAACTCCGGGGGAGTCCGATTTTCATTCCATCGCGGCGCAAGGGCACCCATACTGTCGGTCTTCAAGGCCTCCGTCTGCTCGGATCCGGTCAGCACCACTTCATAGCGCCCCTGCAGATAAACACCCGCGCGGGCTTGCTCGGCCAGTAGGACTTCAAACGTCAGAACGGAGTCTCCCAGAGACTCTTCCGACAAGAGCCTTATGTCCTCCGCGCCACTGTCGAGAAAGAGCGTCTCAGGTTTGCCCTCTCCAACCACAGGCTCTAACCGCCCGTCCTGATACAGAACATCATGAACCTGCTCCCAGGGTGCCTCGGGCGTCAGCACTGACGCCTGCACTCCAATGACGAACAGGGAGAGCACGCCTGCCGACACCACCCAAAAGGATTGACCGAACCTCTTTATTATTTTCAGCATAGTTTTACCTCTGAACAGAATGGCGCTGCGCCGTGCCTAACGTTATCGTTTTGTGTTGAGTTGACTAAAAAAAACCCGGCTGTCGCGTTCAGCCGGGTCTTGCGTCGCGATCCCTCGCCGATGAAAAAAGGCAGGCAATCCTGCCTCCTGGGAGTATTACAGTTCGCGAACCCAGATATTCCGGAAACTGACCGCCGCGTCGTGGTCTTGCAGGAAAATGGGAGCACAGCCGTGCGCTTCATCGTAGCTCGGCTCGCCGATCCACTCAGTCGCGCCCTGAATCTCGAAGTGGTTCTGTACCACGACACCATTGTGCAGCACGGTCACGTAGGCAGGCTCTTCCAGCGCACCACTGTCATCAAAGCGCGGGGCCTGATAAATAATGTCGTACTCCTGCCACTGGCCACGCGGACGGGTCGCGTTCACCAAGGGAATGGACTGCTTGTAAACCGATGCAGCCTGGCCGTTGGGATAGGTTTCATTGTCATGGGAATCGAGCACCTGAATCTCATAGCGCTCCTGCAGGAACACACCGCTGTTGCCTCGATCCTGACCATCCATCCCTTCAATATCGGTTGGAGAACGCCATTCAATATGAAGCTGCACGTCACAGAATTCCCGCTTGGTCCGGATACCACCCTGACGACGGGCCACGGTCATCGCATCACCGTCCAGATTCCAGGTCGGCTCTCCACCGTTCTCCCCGACCCACGCGTCCAGGTCGCTACCATCAAACAGAACAATTGCATCGGACGGGACACCGTCCTGGGGCACTTCCACCATCGGAGGAACCGGCTCCCAGACTTCTGTCTTCTGGGCCTGCTGCCAGGGTTCAAGTTCTTCCTCTGCCGCGGTTTCATTGGTCTCGGCGCTGCAAGACAGCGTCACAATACTGCCAAATACCACTGCGCTCAGGGTTTTCAAAGAATGGGGTAATTGCTGCATCTTTATGACTCTCTTTTATTGAGCTCCGGGCCTGCCATTCAGCACTGGACCAACTTGACCGAATACCTCACATTGGAGCGAACAGCCGATCAGACCGGAGGTTGGTTTTATAGCATATAAAAAACGTTTTATCTAGTAAAACTACCCACAGGTTCGGGCCACGGTAGTGTACCAACTCTGCGAAAAGTAACCAGTGTTAGGAAAGCGAAACGGGTGGGTTTGTCGGTTGGGGAGAGTGTGGGAGAGTTTGTCGGTTTACGGCCTGAGGCCTAAACCGACCTACGGGAAGGCAAAGACGATGAGTTAGAACAAGGCGCACCCGCAATGGCCGCAGGCCGAGCGAATCGGCGAGGTCCGAAGGACGAGCCGAGGCACAGCCCCACCCGCTGGAGGGGAGCTTGAGTCGGAGGCAGGATGCCGAAGACGACGCCCGAACGGGCGCCCGAAGGGCGGCGGGCAGGACGCCCGCCGTCACCATGACCGTTAGG
>NZ_DGMV01000053.1:0-567 GCF_002388575.1 Marinimicrobium sp. UBA4509 | reverse complement strand
AATTTAAGAGCTTGACGATGACCTACTCTCACATGGGGAAACCCCACACTACCATCGGCGCTAAGTCGTTTCACTTCTGAGTTCGGAATGGGATCAGGTGGTTCCAACTCGCTATGATCGTCAAGCAAACTGGTTTGAGTCCGGGTTGGTCTTATCTCTTAGTCGAGTGCCGCCATTCTCAAATAGGGTGGTGATACAGTAAGTTGCACAGTGCTTTGTCGATTGCGTCTCTGCACAGAAGTCCGGCTGTCGTATTCAGTCGTCTCTGTTATATGGTCAAGCCTCACGGGCAATTAGTACTGGTTAGCTCAACGCCTCGCAGCGCTTCCACACCCAGCCTATCAACGTGGTAGTCTTCCACGGCCCTTTAGGGAGCTCGAAGCTCCAGGGAGAACTTATCTTGAAGGAGGCTTCCCGCTTAGATGCTTTCAGCGGTTATCCCGTCCGAACGTAGCTACCGGGCAATGCGATTGGCATCACAACCCGAACACCAGAGGTTCGTCCACTCCGGTCCTCTCGTACTAGGAGCAGCTCTTCTCAATTCTCCAACGCCCACGGCAGATAGGG
>NZ_DGMV01000080.1:24189-27955 GCF_002388575.1 Marinimicrobium sp. UBA4509 | reverse complement strand
ATGGGTTCACGGCGGGTCTCCAATGGCTATACCCCGTAGCCGCCGGGCTCTCCAATAACCACAGCCCCCGGTTGAACCGACCTCAGTCGAAGCGCATATCGCGGGGGACCTGGATGTTTCTTGGGTAGGCGGGTTTTTCGCCGCGGCCCTTGCGGAAATTGCGTAGCTGGAAGACGTAGGCCAATACCTGGGCAACGGCCATGTACAGATCCGCCGGGACTTCCTGATCGATTTCCGTAGTGTGGTAAATCGCCCGGGTCAGGGCGGGAGATTCCATGATGTCGATATTGTGGGCGCGGGCGATTTCACGGATCTTCATCGCTGTCTGATCCGCCCCCTTGGCCACCAGAATCGGCGTCGCCATGGTATCCGGGTCGTATTTCAAGGCCACCGAATAGTGCGTGGGGTTGGTGATGACCACGTCCGCTTTCGGGACTTTCGACATCATCCGACGCTGAGCCATTTCTCTCTGCAACTGGCGGATTTTGCTTTTGACCTCCGGCTTGCCTTCGGTGTCCTTCATCTCATCCTTGACTTCCTGCCGGGACATTTTCAGTTTCTTGTTGTTCTCAAAAATCTGGAACGGAATATCAATCGCTGCAATGGCAATGGTGACCGCGGCCAAAGCGATAGCGGCAACGCCACTGAGCCACACCGAATTCTTGATCGCTGTCAGCGGTTCCTGGTCTGATAGCCGCAACATATCCTGCTGCTGCACAACCAGCAGGCCAACCGCAACCGCCATGATGAGCATTACCTTCCCCAACGCTTTGGCGAGCTCCATCAACGCCTTTAGAGCGAACATGCGCTTGAGACCGGCGAGCGGGTTCATTCGGCTGGCCTTGGGGGCCATGGATTTGCTGCTGAACAGCCAACCGCCCAGGCCAATAGGGCCGGCGATGGAAGCCACCAGCAACAAGGCGAACACCGGCATCATGCTCAAGGTTCCTTGATACAGCGACGCGGTCAGGTGTTCGACCATGGCATCGGTGTTGAACACCACTTCCCGCTCCAGCGAGAAATTGAATTTCAGGATGCCGGCGAGTTTGCCCGCCATAAAGGGACCGAACAACATCAGCCCTATGGTACCGGCGAGCAATATGAAGGTGGTGGTCAGTTCCCGGGATCGGGGGATCTGCCCTTCCTCGCGCGCTTTTTCCTGTTTTCGCGCCGTGGGTTCTTCTGTCTTTTCCTGACTGCTGTCGTTTTCTTCGGCCATCAGGGCAGTCCTATTACCAATCGAACCAGTTCAAAGGCTTCTTGGGTGAAGACTTCGAACACGGGAAGCAGTGCGGGCAAAGCGAACCACATGACCAGGATGCCAAAGATGAGGGTCATGGGAAAGCCGACGGTGAATACGTTCATCTGCGGTGCGGAGCGGTTCATGGCACCAAAGGCCATGTTGATGACCATGACGGCGGTAAACACCGGCAAGGTGATTACCAGGGCGGCGCTGAACAGCCAGGTGCCCATGCCGGCGATGGTGGCGAAGGCGCCGGAGCCGAGGCCGCCGCCTCCAATAGGCAGGCTCTGGAAGCTGTCCACGAGCATGCCGATGATGATGAGATGGCCGTTATAGCTGAGAAACAACAAGGTCGCGAGCAGCAGGTAGAATTGGGACAGTACGGTGGTGGAGACACCGGTGGATGGGTCGTTCATGGCGGCGAAGCCGAGGCCCATTTTCATGGCCATGAGTTCGCCGGCCAATATGAAGATGTGCAGGAAGACCTGGAGCATGAAGCCCATGGCGATGCCGATGAGCAGTTCTCTGGCGACGATGGCCATGGCTTGTATGGAGACGAGATCGATGTCGGGTGGTGGCGGGAGCAGTGGTGCTACCAGTAGGGTGACGAAGGCGGTGAGGACGATGCGGACTCTTGCGGTGACGGTCTGGGCGCCGATGACGGGCATGGCGAGGAAGAGGCCACCAATGCGGAGCATCGGCCAGAGGTATTGACCGATAAATTGCATCAGTTGTTGTTCGCTCAATACCAGTTCGTTCATTGGTTCAATCAATCGCCCTTCGAGGGTGCCGTTCTGAAAGTCCGCCTCCGGGGCCAAGGGTGTCCTTTTCAAAACACATGAACCCATCCATGGGGCTCCATCGCTTCATCCATGAAGCGACGGTTTGAAAAGGACACCCTTGGCCCCGGAGGCTCATTGGTTGCTTCGGCGTTTTGTGTGTTCTTTCTGCTCTACCCTATTAAGTTTGGGACGTTGGTGTATAAACGGGTGAACAGGTCCATGAACTCTCTGAGTAGCCAGGGGCCGGCAATCATGACTGAGGCCAGGGTGACAAGCAGGCGTGGCAGGAAGCTCAGGGTCTGTTCGTTGATCTGGGTGGCGGCCTGGAACATGCTCACCACCAGGCCCACCAGTAGGCCGGGGCCGACGATGACGACCAGCATCAGGATGACGAGGTAGAGGGCGTCGGCGAAGATGTCCATGACAACTTCCGGGGTCATAGGGCCTCCTTATACACCGAAGCTGGCGGCGAGTGTGCCGATGATCATGGCCCAGCCGTCGACCAGGACGAAGAGCATGATTTTGAACGGCAGTGAGATGATCAGGGGCGAGAGCATCATCATGCCCATGGCCATGAGCACGCTGGCAACGACGATGTCGATGACCAGGAACGGGATGAAGATGATGAACCCGATCTGGAAGGCGGTTTTGAGTTCGCTGGTGACGAATGCCGGGACCAGGATGCTGAAGGGGGTGTCCTGGGGTGTCTGGATGTCCGGGTTGTCGGCGATGCCGACGAACAGTTCGATGTCGGATTCTCGGGTCTGGGCCAGCATGAACGCGTGGAAGGGTTCGGTGGTTCTCGCCAGTGCAGTCTGGGCGTTGATTTCTTCGTTGATGTAGGGCTGCAGGGCTTCGGCGTTTACGCGTTCGAACACGGGCTGCATGATGAACAGGGTCAGAAACAACGAGAGGCCGATCAGTACCTGGTTGGACGGCGATTGCTGTAGGCCCAGGGCCTGACGCAGGATGGCGAAGACGATGATGATCCGGGTGAAGGAGGTCATCATCAGCAGGATCGCTGGCAGGAAGGTGAACGCGGTCATGATCGCGAGGATCTGGAGCGTGACCGAGTATTCTTCCGAGCCGTCCGGGTTGGTGGTGACGGTCAGGGCCGGTAAGCCGGGAATGGCGGGCAGGGAGCCGCCGACGCCCTGCTCTGCTGGCGGCTGGGTTTCCGGCGCTTCCTGGGCCAGGGCCGGTCCCGCGCCGAAGCCCAACAGGACCAACAGCAGCAGCGAGCAGAAAAAACGGTAGTGAACTGAGGGGTAAGGCTTCATCAGGGCTTGGTGTTCTTGTTCATGATGTTCATCAACCGCTGTTTGAAGTCGCTGCTTCTGACGCCTTGTGCGTCGATCACCGGTTCTTCAAACACGTGCAGTGTACGGATTTGTTGGGCGGTAACGCCGAGCAGCAGCTGCTGACCGCCCACTTCCACCACCAACAACCGCTCACGGGTCCCCAACGGCAAGGTAGCGACCACTTTCATGGCCGACGAGTTCGTGAAGGCACCCTGACCAAAGCGGCGCAGCAACCAGGCAAGGGCGAAGATCAGTGCGATGATCAGCAGCAGGCTGAACAGCACACTTATCAACTGAGTGGCGGCACTTCCTTCCATCAGCGCAGCTTCTTGATCCGTTCGGATGGACTGATGACGTCGGTCATCCGAATGCCGAATTTTTCGTTCACCACCACCACTTCACCGTGGGCGATCAGGGGGCCGTTGACGAGCACGTCCAGA
>NZ_DGMV01000080.1:16923-24101 GCF_002388575.1 Marinimicrobium sp. UBA4509 | reverse complement strand
CCCGCCAGCCGGTCCAGTTCAATCACCGAGCCCTGGTTGAGTTGCAGCAGGTTGCGAATGGTGATGGAGGTGCGCCCCACTTCCATGGAAATGGACACCGGGATGTCCAGAATCACATCCAGATCCGGGTTGGTGTTGGGCTGCTCGTCTTCGGTCAGCTCATCCAGGGCAACGCGGTCGACGTCGCGACCAAAGTCCTGTTCCTGCCCGGCGCTGTCCGAACCTGCATCGGCAGTGTCATCGTCGCCCTCATCACCCTGCTCCATCATGGCCGCTTCCCACTCGGCCGCCATGGCATCCTGATCTTTATCGTCGTCGTGGGTATCATTTTCGTTTGCCACTGGAGCCCCCTTCGTTTGCCGTAATGTTATAGGCTGAACTGTGATCAATTAAACCGTGAATTTTCAAAGCCAGATTGCCGCGAATCTGTCCCAATCGGGTGCGGAACATGGGCACACCGTTGGCGGTGACGACATGGTATTCCGGAAACTCCACCGGAATCACATCACCCGCCTTCAGGTTGATGATGTCCCGCAGGGTAATTTCGCGCTGAACAATATCGCACTCAAGATCGACCTGAGCGGCGAGGACATCCTCGCGCAGCGCTTTGACCCAGCGTTCATCTTTTTCGTCGCTGTCACTCTGCAGACCGGAATCCAGCACCTCCCGGATCGGTTCGATCATGGAGTACGGGACCGTGATATGCAGATCGCCACCGCCGCCATCGAGCTCGACGTGGAAGGTGCTGACCACCACCACTTCGCTCGGGCTGACAATATTGGCCAGGGACGGGTTGACCTCTGAGTTCATGTATTCAAAGGTAATGGGCATGACCGCTTTCCAGGCCTCGCCGAGATCGATGAACACCTGATCGAGCACCATCTGCACCACACGCAGCTCGGTCGGAGTAAATTCCCGGCCCTCAATTTTGGCGTGCCGGCCATCGCCGCCGAAAAAGTTGTCCACCAGCTTGAATACCAGGCGCGCATCCAGAATGATCAGGGCATTGCCGCGCAGCGGGCGGAACTTCACCATATTCAGACTGGTCGGCACATAGAGGGTGTGCACATATTCGCCAAACTTCTGGATCTGGATGCCGCCGACGGATACATCCGCCGTGCGCCGCAGCAAATTGAACATGCTGATGCGGGTGTAGCGGGCGAAGCGCTCATTGATCATTTCCAGCGTGGGCATGCGCCCGCGGACGATGCGGTCCTGGGTGGTCAAGTCGTAGGCTTTGACCGGGTCCATCTCCAGATCGTCATCGGTATCGATATCGCCTTCATCGACCCCGTGAAGCAGCGCATCAATTTCGTCTTGTGAAAGTAAGTCTTGCACGAGCGGCTACCTTATGGTTTTTACTGCATCACAAAGCTGGTAAACAGAACCTGTTCGACACCGGGCTGCCCCATCTCCTGCTCGAGAATGGCCTGAACCCGACGCAGCGCGTCCTGACGCAGCAACTCCCGACCTTCCGGTGTCTGCAGGTCTTCAAACTCCTGGCCGCTGAACAGCATGATCAGATCATTGCGAACCCGGGGCAGATGTTGCTCCAGTACTTTGACCACCTCATTGTCGCGCAGCATCAGATTGACTTCGGTCTGAAGAAAGCGCTGCCGGCCACGCACATTGTAGTTGATGACAAACTTTTCCTTCAGTGGAAAGTAGATAGCCTGCTGGCGCGCGGGCTCCAGGGGTTCCACCGGTTCGGCTTCAGCGGTTTCACCCTCGGGCGCCGGCTCATCCGGAGCCAGGAAGTGCAACAGTCCAAGGGTTACCCCTACCGACAAAACCACCAGCAACAGCGCCAGTACAGCCAGTTTGATTTTCTGCTTACGTTGGGTCTTGCGGTCGACTTCCGCCTGTTCTTCTTCGGTCAGCTCGCGCTCATCTTCTTCGGCCATGCCAAAATTCCGTCATTCACAGTGCTTGAAGGGGATAGAGCAAGCCCCGTGCCAAGTCAGGCACGGGGCTTGCGCGGATACTTTGGCACAGGGAAGGCGTCCGGGCAAGAAACAACGAAGGTTGGGTGAAGGTTAGGGGGGAAATGAGCACGGCGCTTCGGGGCGAAGCGCCGTGCGTCCGGCACGTTTCAGCTCAAGGTTAGAGGTGTTCAACTCAAGCGTAGTGGTCCACCAGTCGATCACTGATACGCTGCTCGATCATTTCACCCTCTGGATCATCGGCATCGGAACCCAGGCCTCGACCCGCCGTCCGGCCATCGCTCTCCTCACCCGCCTGCTCCTGGCCTGACTGATCCGAGACATTCACATCCACCAGATCCAACCCCTGCTCCGCGAACATTTCCCGCAGACGGTTGGCGTTCTGGTCCAGTGCTTCCCTGACCGCGACCTGTGGGCTGGTGAAGGTGACACTGATTTGATCCTGGTTGGCGCTGACTCGAACCTGCATGGGTCCCAGGTCCGGTGGATCCAGACGCAACTCCGCCGTGGAAAGCTTCTGAGCGGCCATCCACAGCACTTTTTGGCCCACCGCCTGCCCCCACTGACCCTGCCCCACCGGGACCCGCACATCGGTCTGCACGGTAAATCCCCGCTCGGTCGGAGAGAGCGCCTGGCCGCGGTTGGCCCCATCCAGTTGCGCCAGCGCATTGGCCGGGGACTGGGTCCCATCAAACGACGTGCTGGCCTTGGAACTCGATTGTGTCGAGATATCGGCAATCGCCTGCAGGGTCTGGGCAAAGGCCTCTTTACCGTTCTTGCCTGCCGCGACACTCAACTCCAGCAGCCCCTTCAACTCAAGCCCTTCACCCCCCTTGTCCGCGGAGGCCGTCGCAACCAACCCGGGCAGCAATCCAGTATCGGGGGTGGCCCCCTGTCGTTGGGTGGCCAGCGCACTCAGTTGCGACAGATAAGCGGCGCCATTGCGCCCAATGGCATCGCGGAGGTGGTTGGCATCCGGAAACCGGGTCATCAGCTCGGGCAACGCCGTCATGGGAATGGCTTCCAGGCTCTCGGCCACTTGATCCAGGGGCGCGCCGTCTTTCAGGTCCGACAGCAATTGGCGCAGCGCCTTTTCCAGTTCCGGTGACAGGCTGCCTTCATCCAACTGGACCTTGAGTTGCTCCAGTATGGCGGTCACATCCTCGGAGAGCGCCGCCCAATCCTCTTTGCTCAGATTGGCCAACAGCGCTTTGTCGTCTTTCGTCAGGGTGGTGCTCACATCAGTGCCGCCGGCCGCCCTGGCATCATCGGCCGATGCGGTCGGCTCTTGGGAGGCGCCCTTTTGCGGAGCGTCGTTTGCCTCGGGGCGCCGGGAAGTGGTTGGCCCATCGCTCCGGACGTCACGGTCTTCTGGCCCTCTCTGAGCATTGGCGGGTTCCCGCTGCGCCGCTTCGCGGGGCTCAGTTCGGCGGCTTGGGGCGGTCTCCTCCCGCGAGGACCCCGAGCCGGTGCGAGCACGGTCCGTCGTGCCGTCAAAAACCTGCCGAAATCCATCGCCCTCCGGCGCCGAACGGCGCTGGAGCGACGATGGTTCTGAATTGAAAGACAACAGATTGCTGATTTGCGATTGACCTGGCATCGACACCACTCCGGCAAGGTTAGCGGCAAAGGTTTGCCGCTAACCGGTTAAACTGGGGCAAACGCCCGTTTCTGGGAGGGAAAATGCAAGGTTAGTGCCAGCCGCGTTCAGCCGGCGAAACTGTTCAAGGTGACTTTGAGTTTGGCGAATTCTTCCTGCACGGATACCAGCTGTTGTTCGAGCCCATCGATGTCACTGGCGCGCCCACGCGATTCCATCTCCTGGCATAGATCCGCCAACCGCTCAGCGCCCAGGTTATTGCAGCTGCCTTTGAAGCTGTGCGCCTGACGCCAGACGGTGTCGCTATCCTGCGCAGCCAGGGCTCGCTGAAGCTGGCGAATACGCTCTTCCGAGTCGGTCAGAAAAGTATTGATCAACACCGGGAACTGATCGTCCATCACCTCCTGCAGCGTCGTCAAAACTTCTCGATTGAGATGGGTTTCCGAACTCATGGGGCGCGCCTCTGGTTGGTCACTTTATTGGCCACTTGTCCGCTCGTATCAGTCATCGGAACTCCATGAAAATACCGCTTCTACCCGGTTACCTTCACTGGGATACTGGACAGCATCGCACAGTTTTTCAACCAGAGCGAGCCCTCGACCGGCGTACCCCAGGGCCTCTCCCGGCGTGGCCACGCTTGCCTCATCCCGACCATCAAATCCGGGACCACTGTCCTCTACCGCTATGCGTAACACCCCGCCCTCTTCGGTGGTGCTGTGGTGGAGATGGATGCGAATCAACCCCTCGCTGACGTCGTCGAGGCGCTGCTGGCGGATTTCATAATAGTGGGCGAACCCCTCCGGCGTTCCCTTCAGCCCGGAGTCCAGCCCCAGAATGCCATGCTCAAGGGCGTTGGAATACAGTTCGGACAGAATGGTGTACAGGGTGCCGCTGTGCTGACGCAGACCGGGCACCTCCACCAGAATATTCAGCAACAGGGGCATGGGATCAAACTGGCGGAAACTGGCCGGCAGGATATCAAAATTCATAGTCCATTCGGACAGGGTGGAGCGGTTGCGCCGCTCCGCTTCGGCGGCCACCGCATTGACTTTTTCCGGCCGGTCCATCCGGATTTCCACCAGCGACAGGTCATCGTCACGCTCCCCTTGGCCGACAAACTGCTGGACCCTGGCCAGGATGTCATCAAACAGGGCGTCATCGTTTCTGGCGTCGGCGCCCCGGTGTTCCGCAAACACCGCCTTGAGTCGCTCCTCACCAAACATTTCGCCCTCGGGGCTGCGAGCCTCATGGATGCCATCGGACCAGAGATAGAGACGATCCCCCCAGGCCAACTCGTAGGTTTCCATGTCATCCTTGAAGGCGCTGTTTCCCAACACGCCCAAGGGTAAGTGGGTCGAGGTAATCGGCTGCGGCGGTTCATTGCCCTGGCGGAGAATATAGCCAGGAGGCAGGCCACCACTCCAGACCCGTATACGCTGGCGTCGAAAATTGATGTCCGCCATGGTGGCGCAACAGAAAATGCCGACCGGCAGAATGGTTTTCAGCTTGTGGTTGATTTCCCGCAGGATATCGCTCATGGCGAACCCTTTGGACACCATCCCGTAAAAAGTGGAGGCGAGCGGAATGGCGCCCACCGCCGCCGGCAGGCCATGGCCGGTAAAATCACCCAGCAGTACCATCATGCTGCCCCCCGGACGCATACCGGCGACCAGAATGTCGCCGTTGAACACCGCCAGTGAGGACAGGTAGTAGCGGACATTGTTGGAGTCCAGACAGCCACTGTGGGCAATGTTGTCAAACACCTGTTTGGCGACCGTCTGCTCCTGCAGCAGGTGCTGGTTGTGACGGCTGATCTGATCGCGCTGATCGAGGATGGTGGTGTGCATGGCTCGCATGCGATTGAACGCGCGAATTTTGGCCTGGATTATGACCCGGTTGTAGGGCTTGGACAGAAAATCGTCACCCCCGGCATCCAGGCACTGAACCAGGGATTCGGTATCGGTCAGAGAGGTCAGGAAAATGATCGGTACCAGGGCCTCACCCGCGAGGGCCTTGATCCGCCGCGCGGCGCCAAAACCGTCCAGGTTGGGCATCAGGGCATCGAGCAGGACCAGGTCCGGTCGCTCGCGCTCGAACTCCGCTACCGCTTCCCGCCCGTCCCGGGCACTGATCACCCGATGGCCGTCGCGGGCGACAATGGCCTGCAGAATCTGGCGATCCGTGTCGGAGTCGTCAGCAATCAGGATGGTCAGCGGACTGTCGTCGGTCATGCGCAGCGTCTCCATTCGCGCCCGGGGCGGCCGGTGGCCGCCCGGCCGAAGCCGATCAGAACATCAGGGATCGGCCCCTTGGGTACCCGATTACTGGATATCGAATAGCTGTTCGAAGTTGGATATGGTCAGAATCTTCCTGACATCCGGGCTGCAGTTGCGGATTTCGATGCTCGCCCGATCGCCCCCGGCGTGATCCCGTAGCAGCAGCAACATGCCCAGGGCGGAGCTGTCCAGGTAGGTTGTTTCCTGAAGGTCCACCCGATAGCGCTCCGGCGCCTTATCCAGGCGCTCGTAGGAGCCCCGGAAATCCTGGTGCGAGCTGAAATCGAACCGCCCCTGGATGTAGATGGTGAGCAGGGTTCCGTCGGATGACAGGGTGGAGGTTATCGCCATAACTGTTTCACATCCTTTCTGACACGTTATTGTTCAGGCCAAGCCTTCGAGCAAAAGCATTCCGGCACAGAGCGACCCTAAGCATAGCGTAATTCCCCTGCCCCGTCAGCGTTTTCGGCCGGGACCCGTCCGGCCCATACGCTGGGCCGCAAGATCGTCCAGCTCGCGCTGCTGGCGCTGCTCAAGGACGGCATTTTCCTCGCTGCGCATGCGCGCAATCATATCTTCCAGCGAGCGGCGGCGGTGGTATTTCTCCTGCCACCGCTGTCGGCACTGCTCCAGGTACTGACGCACCTGGGCCAATTTCTGCTCCTGCCCACCCAGCGCCTCGCCCAGGCGCTGCAAAAAACCACTGTAGCTCATCAGCGACTGGGCATCGACGCCCCGGCGCTGCTCGCGATAATCCGCCAGATACTGGGCCCGATAATCCTGCAGCTGGGCCAGTTGCCCCTCCTCCTGCTCCAGTTGCTGCCGGGCTTCCCCGAGCCGGGCGGCGGCGGCCTGTTCTTCACGCTCCGCCACCATCAAAACCACCTTGAGTCGTTCCGAGCGCTGCTCCACCATGATTTAGCGCTGTCCCCGGCCGCTGTGCTGCGCTGCGAGCGCGCCACGGCGCGGGCCAGGACCGGCGGGCCCATTGCCGGGCTAGCCGCGCCCCTGGGCCGCACCCGCTTGGCCCGACGGCTGCAGGGTGCGCTGCAGGTGATTGATGCTTTCATCAAGCTGCACCGCCTGCCCCAAGCCCTGCTGGATAAATGCCCGCAGGTGGGGGAAACGTTCAATGGCCGCATCGGTTTCGGGGTCCGCCCCGGGGGTATAGGCGCCGATGTTGATCAGGTCCCGGTTCTGTTGATAGCGGGACAACAACTGTTTGAAGCGTTGCATGGACTTCAGGTGGGGCTCAGCAACGATATTGGGCATTGCCCGGCTGATGGAGGCCTCCACATCAATGGCCGGATAGACGCCCTCCTCCGCCAGGCGGCGGGACAGGACAATGTGGCCATCCAG
>NZ_DGMV01000080.1:0-16859 GCF_002388575.1 Marinimicrobium sp. UBA4509 | reverse complement strand
CAATGTGGCCATCCAGAATGGCACGGGCGGCATCCGCAATCGGATCCTGCAGGTCGTCGCCCTCCGATAGCACCGTATAGAAAGCGGTAATCGACCCCTCGCCCCTGGCCGCGTTCCCGGCCCGTTCGACCAGCTGGGGAATTTTGGCAAACACCGAGGGCGGATAACCTTTGGTGGCCGGCGGTTCGCCGATGGCCAGGGAAATTTCCCGCTGCGCCTGGGCAAAGCGGGTCAGGGAATCCATCAACAACAGGACATTCCGCCCCTGGTCCCGATAGTACTCGGCAATCCGGCTGCACAACTGGGCCGCCCGAAGCCGCATCAGAGGCGCATCATCCGCCGGCGAAGCCACCACCACGGCGCGCGCCATCCCCTCGGGCCCGAGAATATGATCGATGAACTCCTTCACCTCACGGCCCCGCTCGCCGACCAGTCCGACCACCACGACATCGGCCGTGGTGTATTTGGTCATCATGCCCATCAGCACACTTTTACCAACGCCGCTGCCGGCGAACAGACCGAGTCGTTGTCCGCGCCCCACAGTAATCAGGGCATTGATTGCGCGTATTCCCACATCCAGGGGTTCGCTGATCGGGTGGCGCTTGAGCGGATTGATGTCATGGGGTGCAAAGTCGAGAAAATCGTCACCCCGCAGGGGACCGGCGTCATCCAGAGGTTGCCCCAGGCCATTGACCACCCGGCCCAGCAAACGGGGGCCGACACGCATTCCCTGATGGGAGGAAATGGGAATCACCCGGGCGCCGGGCTGCAGACCTTCGACGCGCTTGACCGGCATCAGGTAGACAATGTCGTCGTCAAAGCCGACCACTTCCGCCTCGATCTTCCGACCGTCCCGATTGATGACCTGGCACTGGCGACCGACGGATACGTTGAGGCCGACGGCCTCCAGAGTCATGCCCACCGAGCGGGTCAGGCGACCTTCGGCTTCCGGTTTGGGCGCCTCGGGTACGCCGACGGGGCCGAAGCCGCGCAATCGGTCCAGCAGCGACGAGCGAGGCCCGGGCGGTGCAGGTGCATCGCTCACGGGGTTTCGTCTCCCGAGGACCGGCTGTCATATTCGTCACCGTCGGGCTGCACAGCGTCGCTCATATCGTCTTCGTCGCTCATCGCGGAGTCACTGCCCAATTGGCGATTCACAAATGCATCCAGTTGCTGAGCCAATCGATGCTCAATGGAGAAGTCGACTTGGCTTTCCTTGGTTTCCACCCGACACCCCCCGGGCAACAGTGCCTCATCAGAGTGAAACGTCCAGTCCAGGCGGTGCTCTTCAGCGTAGGCTTCCACCAGGGCGAGATCATCGGGGTTGAGGTAGATATGCAGATGTTCCGCACCGGCGGGCAATGCGGCCACGGCGGCGCGCACCGGCTCCATGATATGACTGGAGTCCGTCAGCAGTTCCCGTTCTACCAGGCTGCGCGTTAACGCACATACCGTGTCGAGCAACCACTGTTCCAGGGCATCCTCCTGCTCCGCCAGGGGCTCCCGAATGGCCTGTACCAGATGCTGAAAGCGCTGCTGCTCAGCGGCCAATTTCTGGCGCATCTCTTCCCAGCCTTTCTGCTGACCCGCCTCATAGCCTTCGGCTCGGCCCTGCTCAAAGCCGGCCTGGTACCCCTGCTCTCGCCCTTCCTGCTCGGCGGCGTCCACCAGGCGCTGCATTTCCTCGGCACTCAAGCCGCTGCTGCCGCCTTCGTAATCCACGTCTTCAATTTTTTCGCCCTTGCGCCGCTCTTCGTCCTCGGCGCGTTGGCGCGCTTCGCGCTCGGCGCTGGGCAGTACGCGGTCCTGTTCACCGTGAATCGGCGGCAGTACCCAGGCCTGATAGTGCTCAAGCTCTTCGGCGGGAATCCGGTTGGCAAGTTTTTTGGTGGTCATGGTTACGCCGCCGTTGGTGATGCGTCAGGAACAGAATCGGAAACAGGCCCGGCGCGATTAAAGCATTTTTTCGCCACTGCTGCTGAGCACAATTTCGCCGGCATCGGCCATGCGCCGGGCAATGGTGAGGATCTCTTTCTGGGCGGTCTCCACTTCGGACAAGCGCACCGGCCCCTTCACTTCCAGATCGTCGCGCAGCAGTTCGGCCGCGCGCTTGGACATGTTGCTGAAAATCTTGTCCTGAAGCTCGTTGTCGGCCCCTTTGAGCGCCACAATCAGCACTTCGGACGACACCTCACGCAGCAGCATCTGAATGCCCCGGTCGTCCACATCCTTGAGGTTGTCGAACACGAACATGAGGTCCTGAATCTGGTTGCCCATGTCCTCGTCCAGCTCCTTGATGGAATCCATCAGGTCGGCCTCGATGGAGCCTTCCAGGTGGTTCATAATTTCCGCCGCGGTCTTGTAACCGCCCACCGCCTTGGTCTGGGAAGAGGCGCTGCCGGTGAACTGTTTTTCCAGAATGTCGTTCAGTTCCTGCAGAGCGCTGGGCTGCACTGTATCCAGGGAGGCGACCCGCATCATAATATCCAGGCGCATCTTTTCGCTCAGATAACTGAGCACTTCCGCCGCCTGGTCAGGGTCGAGGTAGGACACCACAATCGCCTGAATTTGCGGGTGCTCATTGCGGATGACATCGGCCACGGAACGTGGCTCCATCCATTTGAGAGTGTCCAGACCGGTGGTATTGCCGCCCAGCAAAATACGGTCGATCAGGCCGCTGGCCTTGTCTTCGCCGAGGGCGGTCACCAGCATGTTGCGGATGTAGGCGTCGGAGTCGGTTCCCAGACCGGTGAGGGTGCGCACTTCTTCGAGAAAGTTGGTCAGGACGGCCTGGACATCACTCTGCTGGACGTTTTTCATCTGCGCCATGGCGCCGCCGATGCGCTGAACCTCCTTGGGGCCCATATGACGAAGCACCTCCGCCGCATCGGCCTCGCCGAGCGACATCAGGAGAATGGCCGCCTGATCCACATGATTCAATTTCGATGTAGGTTTGGCGGGGGCGTTTTTTTCCGCTGCAGGCGCTTTTTCAGCCACGGGATTCCTCTCTCACTCAGTTGACGGGCTCACTCGGTCGACGGGTATCGATTAATCGTCCCGGTTGATCCAACTTTTCACCACTTGGGCAACCCGCCCCGGATCGTCGGCCACCAGCCCTTTTACCGCGTTCAATTGCTGCTCGTAGCTTTCTTCCGGCCCTGGCAACCCGAGTGCGCCGCCGGTCAGGGTAACGGTTTCGTCCGACAGGCCATCATACCCACCCAATCCGGACTGTTCCAGCGCGGCCAGCTCCCGGGCTTCCTCTTCTTCCGAGGCACGGCCCCCAGTCCGGGCCAGACTCTTGAGCACCGGACGCAAAAGGCCGAAGATCAACACGGCCAAGACCAACAGACCGGCGCCCTGCTTCAGGTAGGGAAACAACCAGGGTTGCTGCCACCAGGGCAGCTCCGGAGTCGTAAACTCTTCGAGACTGCGGGCCCGAAACGGTGAATTGAGCACATTCACGCTGTCACCCCGGGCGGCGGAGAAGCCCACCGCATCGCGCACCAACAGCTCCAGGCGCTGAAGTTCCGCATCGGTCCAGGCGACCCGGGTTTCATTACCCGCCTCATCCAGCTCAACCTTGTCATCAACGACCACTGCGACCGACAGGCGATCGACCTGGCCCTGTTGAAAACGGGTATAGCTGATAGTCCGGTCCAGCTCGTAGTTGCGAGTCGCGCGCTCGCGCACTTCGCGCGGAGAGTTTTCATTGACTGGCTCACCGGTTTCCGGATCGATCTGCTCCGGAGCTTCCGCGGCGCCGGGCGGCTGATTGGTCAGCGCGCCGGGAATGCCGCCCTGATCGCGCCCGGTAGTGGACTCGTTCATGATCTGTTCGCTGCGGATGGCCGGCATATCCGGATTGAAGGTTTCCGCCGCCTGCTCAGTCGCCGTAAAATCGACATCGGCACTGACTTCCGCCCGGAAGTTTTCGGTGCCCAGCACCGGCTCTAGTATCCGGTTGACCCGCTGTACCAGCCCTTCTTCCACCCGACGGGTGTACTCGCGCTGACGATCCGCCATCAACAACTCGGAATTTTCCTCTTTGGCGGACAGCAGTTCACCGTGCTGATCCACAATGGTCACCGCGTCGGCGTTAAGCTCGGACACACTGGAGGCCACCAGATTGGTAATGGCTTTGACCTGACTGGCGTCCAGAGTGCGTCCGGGATTCACATCCAGAAACACCGAGGCACGGGGCTCCCGCACATCACGGACAAACACCGAACGCTTCGGCACCGCCAGATGTACGCGGGCACTGCGCACGTTATTCATGCTGGAAATGGTACGCGCCAGCTCGCCTTCCATCGCGCGATGGTATCGGGTGCTCTCCACAAACTGGCTGGTACCCAAAGGCTGCTCTTGGTCCATCAACTCGAAGCCTGTGGTGTCATCCCGGGGGATACCTGCCTGGGCGAGTCGGATACGTGCTGCGGACAAGTCGTCCACCGCCACCAATAAACCGCCCGTGGCCGGGTCTATCCGAAAAGGGATCTGGGCCTGCTCGAGTACCGTGACGACTTCGGGGGATTCGCTCGGGTCCAGGGAGGGCAGCAAGGGGCGATACTCTTCTCCCTGGGTCCAGAGCACCACGGCAAAGCCGATGGCCACTGCCGCCGCCAGGCCCACCATCAGGCCGGCCTGACGCACCAGATTCAGGTTACTGAAGCCTTCGATCAGATCGTTCCCCGGACGCTTGCGACCGCCCCCGTTGGCGGCGTTATCGTCCATTGTTGAATCAGCTGCAGCCATGTCAGTGTGTCTCGTTATACGTTGTCAGAATCAGGGGTGGCACCGAGCATCAAATCGGCATGTTCATGATGTCGCGGTAGGCTTCAACCAGCTTGTTGCGTACCTGGAGCGTTGCCTGAAAGGCGACGCTGGATTTCTGGGAGGCGACCATGACGTCGGTAATGTCCACCCCCGGCTCGCCGCGTTCATAGGCCGCCTGTAGGGCGCCAGAGGCCTTCTGGGTGTCGTTGACTTTGTTGAGCGCCTGGGCCATGACCTCACCAAACCCGGGAACCTCCCGATTGGCTTCGGTCCGCAACCCGGGCTGCCCCTCACCCACGGGGTTAATGCCCTGGGGTTTCTGGAACGCCTGGGTCTGGGATTTGAGGGAGCGCATTTCCACCAGGAGGCGGTTGATGTCAACGCGATCGGTCATGGTGTTTCCCCTGCGACAAAAATTTGGCGAATCGGCCGGTTTTCGGCTTGCAAGGGATCATCTGCATAAAACGGGCCAATTTGGCTCAAAACCGGCCAAGTATTGCCGCTGAACACCGGGGCAGCTCCTGAAGGCGGTGCTCCCGGATTGTCAGGTCATGGACCGATTGACACGTTCGATGAGGGTTTCGCGGTTATAGGGTTTGACCATGAAGCCGGTAGCACCGGCGGACATACTGTCCTGCACCACCGTTTTGGTGTTGACCCCGGAAATCACCAACACCGGGGTGCGGGCGAAGACCCGAGTGCCGCGCAGCCGCCGCAGCAGATCCAGCCCGTTCATTCCGGGCATTTCAATGTCAATCAGAATCAGGCTGGGGCGCAGCTCCCGGAGGGCATCCAAGGCTTCCTGAGCGCTGGCCGCCAAATGGGGCTCAAAGCCCTCTTCCCGCATGATCCTCGCCTGGACCTTACGCTGAAAGTCGTTGTCCTCAACTATAAGTACCGGCCCCTTGGTGGCCGATGCCGCTTTGCCGGAGGTGGACTCCTTAATAGCACTGGCATTGAGGTGGGGAAACAGCTGCTGCCGGGCCTCCCCACGCCACAGGTTCAGCCAGTCACCGACCTTATCCGCGCCCAGAGGGCGGGCGATAAAGTAGCCTTGCGCCTTGTGACAATCGTGCTGGCGCAGAAAGTGCCAATCTTCTTCATCCTCGACACCCTCGGCGGTAATTTCCAGACCCAGTTCCTTGGCCAGGCCCATGGCGGATTCAAACATCACCCGAATGCGTCGGTCCTGACCGGCGGCATGGACGAAGCTACGATCCAGCTTGAACTGATCAAAGGGAATGTCCCGAATCTGGGCCAGGGAAGCGTGCCCGGTACCAAAATCATCAACGGCCAATTTGAATCCCTTCAGGCGGAGACGGGTCAGGTTATCCAGCACGATTTCCGGGCGGCGCATGGGCCGGCTCTCGGTGATTTCCAGAATCAGGTCCCAGGGCTTGAGGTCCGCATCCTCCAGGGCTTTGAGCAGCCAATCGGTAAAACTCAACTGTTCCAGGTTTTCCATGGACAGGTTCACCGACTGGGCACAGTGAATACCCTCCTTTTGCCAGCTTAACGACTGCTGCAAGGCCTCGCCAATCACCCAACGGGTCAGCTCATCAATCACGCCGTGCTCTTCGGCCAGGTAGATAAACTGATCCGGCATGACCCGCCCTTTTTCGGGATGTTGCCAACGCACCAGAACCTCGAGACTGGCCAGCTCGCCATCAACCAGTGAAACCACCGGCTGATACTCATTGAAGAGCTCATTGCGAGTAATCGCATCGCGAAGCTCCTCGGCGGTGACGGACTGATTATTTCTCGCCAATCGCGCCGGAGCCTGGCTGAGTAGCTTGTCCATTAACAGCCCGAGCTCCCGATCGTCCACCGGTTTGGTCAGATAGCCCAGGACCGGGATATTGTGCGCATGCACCAGATTCTGCGCCGTGCGCAACAGGCGTTCATCCTCACCACTCAACAGGATAAGTTGCCCGACAAACCCCAGCTCCACTAAATGCCGGACCACTTCAATGCCATCCATGTCCGGCATTTTCAGATCCAGAATCATGACGTCCGGTGGCGTTTTCAACGCGCGCAGAACATCGACGGCTTCTTGCCCACCAGTCACTTCCTTGATCATCACATAACCGAGTTTGTTCAAAAGGCGGCTGATCAGGCGACGCATAAACTCATCGTCATCCACCGTCATGATTTTGACGTGCTTTTTATTCATTGGCTCTCTCATCGCCGCTCACTCAAATAGATTTGCACCTGCTGCAATGCCGTCTGGACACGACGCCACTCAACCTCAAAATTATTCAGTAATTCACTGGCCAGGGATTCGTCTTTTTCCGCCCCTCGTCCCCAGCGCTCCAAAGCCAGAGATCGATCCGCCAGTGCCATTGCGCCCACAGACCGGGCCGAAGACTTAAGAGAATGCGCCGCGTCGGCCACACTCTCCCAACGGCCCTGACCGGCGGCTTCGCGCAGTCGGGCCACCAGCTCGTCCGAGCTGGTGCGAAAACTTTCCACAAACTCCGCCAGCAGCTCGTCATCGCCCCCGATCAGATCCTGCAGAACCCTCAGGTCCAGGGCCTCGGAAACCAGTACGACGCGACCGCTATCGGTACAACGGATAGCCGGCTGTTGATCCGACAGATGGGTCCAGCGTTCCAGAGACGTTTTTAGCGTATCTAACAACACCGGTTTTATCAGATAGTCGTCGAAGCCCAGCTGTTCGCAACGCTCCGCCTCGCCGGTGACGGCATTGGCGGTCAGCGCCAAAATCGGCACGGGGCTGACTCCACCCTGTTCCGCTTCCTCCCGACGAATGGCAGCGGTTAATGCATAGCCGTCCATCCCCGGCATATGCAGGTCAGTCAACACCAAGGCATAACCATGGCCTACTTGATGCCAACGGCGCAGTGCTTGGTGGCCATCGTCACACAGATCGGCGGCAAACCCCAACATGGCCAACTGCCGCTGAATCACTCGCTGATTCGTTTCGTTGTCTTCCGCCACCAGAACGAGGCGGCCCTCCAGCCGTGCCTGCTCGCGCTCCGGCACAACGGCCTGGCCAAGGCGGTGTTCTGGTTTGGGCTCGGTGACTTCCTGACTCTGTCGCCCAAGAGCGACAGCCGCTGCTTGAAGAAAGGCCAACCGGGAGAGGCTGTTACTATCAATGCCAAACAGCCCCATCCCCTCTTCCCGCATCCGACGCCGGTAACCACGCCCAATCAATAGCCAATGGTAGTTCGCTGGCCGCACGGGTACCGCAACCTCCTCGGCCCACCGGATCGACCCGGCACCTTCAAGCCCCGTATCGCACACCAGCAACCATAACGCCGAATCATGGGTGGCAGCCTCGGGTACTTCCTCGGGCCGATAGACGCGAGCGCCAGCCGCCCGCAGGTAAGCCGACCAATCCTCCCCCTGATAGTCGGGCCATACCACACAGCAGGCGTCCTGCAGATCCGGTACTACGGACACCGGCGTCTCGTCCGCAATGATCGGCAAGCGCACCGCCACCCGGAACTCTGAACCTTTCTGCGGCTCACTTGACACTTTGATATCACCGTCCATAGCTCGCACCAGGCTGTAACTGATGCTTAACCCCAGACCGGTACCACCATACTCGCGCGTGGTAGAAACATCCCCTTGCGAGAAGGGGCTGAACAGACGGGCCTGGGTGGCGGAGTTCATGCCGATGCCGTTATCGATCACATGAAAGGAAAGGTCCACCACCTCCTCCGAACGGCCACTCATATACAGGCGGACCGCCACCTTCCCCTGCCGATCCAGTTTGGAGGAAAACTTGATCGCGTTACTGAGCAAGTTCATCAGGACCTGGCGCAGGCGGAGCTCATCCCCCAACACTTGGGCGGGCAGTGCCGGGTCCGTATATACTGTCAATTCCACATCCTGATTGAGCGCCATCCGATCCAACAATAGACAGACACTGCGCACCAGGGCTGCGGGGGAAAATGCAACCGGAGCCAACTCCAGCTTGCCTGCTTCGATTTTCGAGAAATCCAGAATATCGTCCACAATTCCCAGCAAGGATTGAGCCGACTCACGGATAATGTCCACCATTTCTACCTGATGACCCCGCAGGCTGGTCTGATGCAGCACATCCACCATCCCCACAATCCCGTTGATGGGCGTCCGGACCTCATGGCTCATGGTGGCCAGGAACTGGGATTTGGTGGCACTGGCCAGCTCCGCCAGCTCCCGTGAGCGCTCCAGCTCCTGAATACGCTGCTGCTCTTCTTCCGCACGACGCCGCTCGGTCACATCCTGAAAGTACACGGCAAGACCGTCCGAGGACGGGTAGGCATTAACCGAAGCCCAGTAGCCCAAAGGCTCAAAATAGGCTTCGAACGACACTTTTATGCCGGTTTCAATCGCCTGGCGATAGTAGGTTTCAAAATCGGTCCCCAGTGCCTCGGGAAAGGCTTCCCACAGGCTCATCCCAAGCAGTTCATCCCGGGAACGCTCCAGCAGCCGCTCCGCCTCCCGGTTCACATAGGTGAACACCCAGTCCGTGTTGACGGTAAAAAATGCGTCGGTGATGCTTTCCAGGGTGGTGGCCAGACGCTCGGCCAACTGCTTGGCCCGCTCTTCACTGTCCCGACGTTCGTGGACGTCGATGGCGCTGCCGTACCATTTGATGGTTTTACCATTCGGGTCCTTGATGGGCATGGCCTGAATGGCGTGCCAGCGCCAATAGCCATCGAACCGGCGCAGGCGAATCTCCAGATCCAGTCGCCCTCCCTGGTCGAGTGCCATATCCCAGGCCAGGTTATAACGACCTTGGTCGACGGGTTCAATCGCGTCCCGCCAGACATCATCCAACAGTGGATCGTCGTGCTCGCAGCCGAGAAATTCCTCCAGCATCCGATTGCCGTAATCCAGGCGCCCGGCCAGGTCCGCCGTCCAGACGAGGTGGGGCATGGCGTTGGCAAATTCACGAAAGCGCTGCACCCCCTGGGCCAGCAGGGACGAAGCGTGTTTGCGCTCGGTCACATCCTGAACCGCCCCTTCCAGACGCACCACGTCTCCCCGCTGATTCAATATCGGGTGCGCCTGCACACGAACCCAGACATAGCGGCCCAGCGCGGTGACAATCTGCGCCTCAAGGTCTAAAAAGGCCTTTTCCTGCAACACATGGTCCACCGCCACGGACACTCGGCGTTGAAATTGCGGCGTGTAATAACTGAGGGCCTGTTCAAGGGTAAACACAGTGCCGGACGGCACATCAAAAATGGCGCAGGCTTCGTCGTTCAATGTCATCCGCTCGGCAATCATGTCCGCCGACCAACCGCCGAGCCGGGCCATCTGGGTGGCGATATTCAGCAGGCGATCCTGATCCACCAATTGCTGCGAGAGCCATCGTTGATCCGTAATATCCGATGCAAATCCCGCAAGACGCACCACCTGCCCCTGATCATTGAGCACCGGGAAGGCGCGGTCGTGCACCCAATGCCGACTCCCATCAGGGCGCTGGATTTCGTACTCGATGTCATAACGACCGCCGATTTGCTGAGCACGCATCTCGGCGACACGTCCTTGATGCTCGGGAACCACTGCGTTAAACCACTGCTCCGGGTTGACCAGCAACGACGCCCGGGATCGGCCCCACAAAGATTCATAGGCCGGGGAGACATACAATAATTGACCGGTTTCTACATCAGTCAGCCAGAAGACTTCTTCGACACTCTCCGCCAACTGACGAAACAACACCAACTCATTATCGAGCGCCTGCTCCAACGCCTGACGCCGTCGGTCGTTGGCCGCGACCAACATGACCAGCACGAGAATCAACACAAGCAGCGCAGCCTCCCCAACGTAGCGCCACCAAGATTCAGTGCGCCAGGAAAACAGGCCGGATTCGGAAGAGAACTCCTGAAAGTGCAGCCCCAGGATCAGCAACCCCAAGGACAGGGTGGCCCAGCGCAGGACCATTGCATAGGTTCTCTGAGCCGCCAGTCGCTCGACTATTTTATTTGACTGTGGTTTCATTCGGCTGAGACTCACGCGCGCCCATAAAGAGCCGTTGGTATATGATCAGTGTAAACCAAAGTGAACAAAGCGACACCCGTCGCAACGCGCCAAAATATCGGCGATTTTCGATCTTCTTCCTTGCAATTGTTTTTGCCGCCGATATCGTGACGCCACTTGGGGTCGCCCACGGTATTCTATACCTTCTGGTCATCGCCCTGGCCAATCAGACTCGTGATCGGGATTGGGTTCTACGCATAGGACTTTGGTCGCTTCTGATGTGCAGCGCCGGCCTGTTACTTGCGGACCTTCCCGACGGGTTCCCTCTGGTGGCGGTGCTGGCCAACCGCCTACTCAGCCTTATTGCTATCAGCGTAACATTGACCGTCAGTCTGCGTTGGCTGGCAACCCGCGATGCGCTGGGCGACACCCGACGTCAACTTGAACCCAACCAACGGCACCTGCAACAGGCTCAGTCTACGCTCGACATGCTGAGCCATCAGACCGGCATCGGTTACTGGTGTTATGACAAGGCCAGCCAGACATTTCACCGCTCGGAACTGATTAACCCGATAATTGGTTTATCACCAGGAGAACCACCACCGGCCGATGGCGCCTTGAGCTTTTTTCCGGAACCCGGTCGCACGCAAGTGGTCGCCGCATTCGACGACTGTGTTCAGCATGGAAAGCCCTACATACAACAGTTACCGCTGGTCACTCGCAGCGGACAGAAAAGATTGGTACAGACCTCGGGGCGCCCCCTGTTCGATACCCAGGGTGTACAAATCGGGGTTGTCGGCACGCTGCAGGACCTGACCGGAACCACGCTGTCCAACAACCGGTTTGCGGAAAGCGCCCGCGCGCTGCAGTCGCAATTGGATGCGCTACCGGTGACGGTATGGAGTGCACTGCCCGATGGTTCGATCGATTATTTCAACCAGGCGCTCAGTGATTTTTCCGGTGTCCCTCGCGAGTCGCTTTCAGCGCCGGGCGAATGGTTGACGCTGCTGCATCCGGACGATCAGGAGCGTTGCGTTCAGACCTGGACGCAATGTATTCAGAATGGCAAACCCTACGATATTCAGTTTCGAATTCGCCGTTACGACGGGCAATACCGCTGGCATCAGGTTCAGGCAACGCCGGCGCGGGATATCAACGGTAATATTATCAAATGGTATGGTAGTGCCGTCGAAATTCCAGAGTCAGCGGTAAAGGTCTGAGCGGTACCGCTTGGTGCAGTTTCATGTTGGGTTTTGGTGACGGCGGATGCGCTGCGCTTATCCGCACTACGCAGACCGCAGAGATTACGGCGGATGCGACGCAACCTCTGTGCTATCCGTAGGGCGGATAAGCGCCGCAAGGCGCGCATCCGCCGTAACCCAAATCTCACACTGGCACCAAATGGGTTACCCTACGCCAAACCATCCACCGGAAAACCGGCCTCACGAAGACGAGCCATTTTATACCGCAATGTTCTCGGGCTGATCCCCAACCTTTCCGCCGTACGCTTCTTACTACCGCGCTCACTGTTTAACGTATTGACGATAATCTCAAACTCCCGGCGCTTCAGATCACTCCCCAGCGCCGGCTTTTCCTCTGACACATCAGACACCGGCGTCCGGATTCCCTGGTGTGGAAGCGATACCGGTTCAGACACTGGGGTGAACGCCATCGGGTCAGCGTCATTCACGGTCATACCCGCGCTTCCCCCCGAAGCCAGATCCGCATAGGCTCTATCCGCTTCCAACCCGAGATCCTCCGCCTGAATGAGATCACCGGGCTGCAGAATCAGAGCTCGCTGCATGACGTTATCCAGCTCGCGTACGTTCCCCGGCCAGTCGTAACCCGCAAGCGCCTGGCGAGCGGAATCGGTCAGTTGCACCCAACCGCGTCGCTGTTTTTGCGCGTGCTTGCGCAACAGTTGTTCCGCCAGGGGCACGATATCCTCGCGTCGCTCCCGCAGCGGTGCCCACTGCAGGGGCAACACGCTCAATCGATAGTAAAGGTCTTCCCGGAACAGGCCCTTGGCCACCTGTTCGCGCATGTCACGGTTCGAGGTCGCGATCACCCGAACATCCAGCGGGATGGTCTTTCGGCCGCCCAGACGCTCAACTTCACGCTCCTGCAGAACCCGCAGTAATTTGGCTTGCAACCCCACATCCATCTCGGAAATTTCATCCAGCAGTAAGGTCCCGCCGTTGGCCTGCTCGAACTTGCCTGGCGCGCTGGTATGAGCGCCTGTGTATGCGCCTTTCTCATGGCCGAACAGCATCGCTTCCAGCATGTTCTCGGGAATGGCCGCACAGTTGATCGCCACAAACGGTTTCTGATGACGCGGCGAGTGGTTGTGAATATAACGCGCCAACACCTCTTTCCCGGTGCCGGACTCTCCGAGAATCAGTACCGTCGACTCTGACTGCGCCACGCGCTGCGCCAATTGCAGAAGCCGCTGACTGGACGCCGCCTGAACCACAGGTTCATCACCCACCGGCGCGGAGCCGAGGTGACGCGCCAGGGTATCCACCAATAAGGCGGGCTCGAAGGGTTTGACAAGATAGTCGACCGCGCCCTGCTTGATGGCATCAACGGACTGATTGATGCTCGCGTAGGCCGTGATCAACATCATGGGAATTTGCGGATACTGTTGCTTTACCGCCTGCAACAATTCCTGCCCGGACATGCCGCCCATATTGACGTCCGAGACAATCATCTGGCAGTCACTATCGGCGTTCAGTGTCGCCAGCGCCCGTTCACCGCTGTCGGCTTGCAGCACCTCGTAGTCCGCCAGTTCCAGCGTATCGGTCAGCGCTTCCCGCAGATCCGCATCGTCTTCAACCACAAGAATGCGGGGCCGGGCCATAGCCGGGGATGCCTGTCTTGCTGCTTGCGCCATGTGATTCTCCAGTGGATTGTTCAAATAGCTAATGGATCAATGTTTTAGTCGGGTCGGGTTTTTGTCGGGTTACGCTTCGCTAACCCGACCTACTAAAAGTTGGCAGCGTCGTTTCCGTAGGTCGGGTTAGCGAAGCGTAACCCGACATCATCTAACTCCACGGCAATGGCTGTGTCAGCGGCAACAACACGGTTGCACTGGTGCCCTGCCCCACCTCCGAGCGCAAATCAAAGGCACCGCCGTGCGCTCTCGAAACCGCCTGCACCACCGCCAACCCGAGACCGGTACCCTGGGATTTGGTGGTCACAAACAGGTCCCGCACCCGCGGCAACAATTCCGGATCAATGCCCGGGCCTTTGTCAGTCAGATGAATCGCCAACCAATGTTGGCCTTGCACCACTTCATGTTTGAAATTGATCAACAGCTCGGCGCCTTTACCGACCGCCTGAATGCTGTTGTTCGCCAGATTCTGCAAAGCACCAATCAGCGCTTCGCGATTGCAACGCAGATGCACGTGGGCACAACTGTTCAACCACTGGCAGTGGCTGGCGGAGGTGTTCAGCGGCACTTCCAGCGCTTCCGCCAGGCCATTTTGCAGATCCTCAACGGTGACGTAATCATTCAGGGGCAGCTCGCCTTTCACGAACAGCAACATGTCCTGAATCTGTCGCTCGATGTGATTGAGTCGGCTGGATAATTTGTCGGTAAACTCACCGCGACGTGACTCGTCCAGCTCACTATTGCGCAGGTGTCCTGCATACAACATGGCGGTCGAGAGCGGTGTACGGATCTGGTGTGCCAGTGCGGACATCATTTTGCCCAGGGCCGACAGCCGTTCGTGCCGACTGAGCTCGCTCTGTAACCGCCGGGTTTCGGTCAGGTCCGTCAGAAGAATGATCTGGCCATCGACACCCAGGTTGCGGGTCGCAATACGGATACGTCGCCCATCCTGCAGCGACACTTCATGCCCGTCATCACTGCGCGGCTTGAACGAGCGCGCAATGACCTCCCGCCAGGGCATGCCCTCCAGCGGCTCACCCAGAAGGTCCACGGCCACCGGATTAGCTTCAGTGACCCGCCCCGTGGAGTCGAGCACAATCACCCCGCCGGGCAGAAAATTGATCAGGTTATCGAGACGGTTGGCAATTTTTTCCTTTTCAACCTGAGCCTCACGGCGCTCTTTCTCGAGGCTGGACAGCTCACCGCTGAGCTCCGCCACCTTCCTCTCCAGCATTTCGTGGGAGGTCACCAACCGCTGGGACAGATCCTCAAACAGGTCAAAGCCCTGATCGCGCGCGCCATCCGCTTCACCTGCGGGGCCCGACGTCGACGGACGCAGACTGACCACGTCAGCCCTTGCACTGGCGGCGGACTTCTCGGAAATGGTCGATGCACCCTCAGCCATGGGGCACTCCCTCTGTCATGTTACGGGTTTCTGGCGCGAGGCCATTGCTTGATATCGGTTTTTGCAAGGAGGGTGCCAATCTGGTTTTCTTTTATTATTCAATAAGTTACAGGACTCAAATAAAACCCCAAGTCAATTTTCCGTCACCAAGCTCTCCGTAGGGCGGATCGGTCCGACGCTTCGGAGGCCGGAGGCCGCATCCGCCGCAACCAAAACCAAAGACCCCCATGCGAGATAGCTTCTTGAGGTAAACAAATCTACCGTGCGCTCCCCAAACAACTGTGTTATAGTCCGCGCTTCGGCGTCCTTCGGTCGGCGTCGCTCTTCTCTGATACCTCATCATGGCTCACCCAGACCGTACCCACATTTGCTGGGCAGGGATCGGGCCACAGGAAACACATTTCATGACATTTGCTGAACTCGGCCTTCGCGCCGAACTCCTGCGTGCGCTTGACGACGCGGGCTACTCCGTACCTACGCCCATTCAGGCCAAAGCCATTCCCACCGTCCTCCAAGGCGGCGATCTGATGGCGGCCGCCCAGACCGGTACCGGTAAAACCGCCGGCTTTACCCTGCCGCTGCTGGAAAACATGAGTCGTAAAGACGTATCCGGCCAGAAGTATCGCCCGGTGCGCGCGCTCATCCTGACGCCGACCCGCGAACTCGCCGCCCAGGTGCACGACAGCGTGCGCACCTATGGCAAGCATCTTCCGCTGCGCTCCACCGTGGTCTTCGGTGGGGTGAGCATCAACCCCCAGATGATGACGCTGCGCAAAGGCGTGGACATTCTGGTGGCCACACCGGGCCGCCTTCTGGACCTGGTACAGCAAAACGCTCTGCAACTGGACCGGGTGGAAACCCTGGTACTGGACGAAGCGGACCGCATGCTGGATATGGGCTTTATTCACGACATCAAAAAAGTCCTGAAGCTGCTACCCAAACAGAAACAGACCCTGTTGTTCTCCGCTACTTTCTCGGATGAGATCAAGCAACTGGCGGACAAGCTGCTGAACCAGCCCGAGCTGATCGAAGTCGCGCCGCGCAACACCACCGCCGAGCGCATCACCCAGCGGGTGCACCCGGTGGATCGCAATCGCAAGCGCGAGCTGTTGTCCTACCTTATTGGTGATGGTGACTGGAAGCAGGTGCTGGTATTCACCCGTACCAAACATGGCGCCAACCGCTTGACCGAGCAACTGCAGAATGACGGCATTACTGCCGCTGCAATTCACGGCAACAAGAGTCAGGGCGCACGTACCAAAGCACTGGCCGATTTCAAAAGCGGCAAGGTTCGCACTCTGGTCGCCACCGATATCGCCGCTCGCGGTATCGATATTGATCAGCTGCCCTACGTGGTGAACTACGAGCTGCCCAATGTGCCGGAAGATTACGTCCACCGCATCGGTCGCACCGGCCGTGCGGAACGTGAAGGTGTTGCAGTTTCATTGGTGTGCGTAGATGAACACAACTTCATGCGCAACATTGAGAAGCTGATCAAAACCAACGTGGAAAAAGTGGTGGTCGACGGCTTTGAGCCGGACCCGAGTATTCGCCCGGAGCCCATTCAGCTGGGTCGCCAGAACAATGGCGGCGGTCGGGGCCGAAGCGCCAAACCGGGCGGCAACCGTGCCCGCAACAACGCGCCGTCCAGCGCCCGCAAGAATAGCAATGGCGGTCGACCAAATCAGAAAAGTCGCCAACGGCGAGCATAAAACGAAGAACGAAAAACGGCACCCTCGGGTGCCGTTTTTGTTTTCGGTGAGTGTCGGATTACGGCCTTTGGCCTAATCCGACCTACGGGAGGCTTCTTGCGTAACTTTCTGTAGTCAGTTATAAGGTAGAAAA